>JAACED010000007.1 GCA_011682695.1 Gammaproteobacteria bacterium | reverse complement strand
GGCCAAGGCACCGGCAGCCAAGAAGACCGCAGCAGCCAAGAAGCCGGCAGCGGCCAAGGCACCGGCAGCCAAGAAGACCGCAGCAGCCAAGAAGACCCCCGCCAAGAAGCCGGCAGCCAAGAAGACCACAACCGCAGCCTGAACCGAAGTTGGGTTCGTGGAAAGGGGAACCAGCGGGTTCCCCTTTCCGTGTCCGAAGAAGTACTTCGTATTCGGTACTGCGTACCGCCGCCAAGATCGTGACAAGACTGCGAAGCGGGCCAACGGCCGGTACAACCGCCACTCACGAGATACCCCGGAATCCGGTTCCATGCCCGGAGCTCCGACGTTCGCCCCGCGGTCTTGGATCAACACCGGCCGCGGTACGAGACACGAAGTACCGCCGAGCGAAGCTGGCCAGACTGGCGACTGACGACTGAGAACTGACGACTTCTAGCGCTTGATCAGCGGCTCCGTCTCGGCTGCCAGGCTGATCCAGCGGGCGACCATTCCCTCGGTGGGGAGTCGGCGGACCAACTTGCGCTCATCGTTGACCTGCATCATCTTGTTCGTCAGCGAGGTGGCGTTCCTGCGACGAAGCTCTTTGACGGTGTCGACGCCCGAAGCCTCGAGGAGATCGGCGTATTCTCCTCCGATGCCCCTGATGCGCATCAGATCCGCGCGATTCACCCACTGGAGGATCTGTCGTTCCATGAGTCCGGTTTCTTCGGCCAGCTGACGGCGTCCTCGCCGTGTTCGTCCACACTTCAGCAGTGCCTCCGTGGTCCGTATGCGTGACCGCCGCAGACTCCGGGCGGCTGCAACGCTGAGCCCACTGAGTTCGTCAATCGACGCCATCCAGACTCCTTTTCTCGCTCGAGCCGCAGACTAGTGCCTTGGCCGGCAACGTTCGGGGTGTCGATGCCGAGGCAGGGGCGTCTGGGCGCAACGACACAGGACGAAGCCACGCCCGAGCACCATGTCGAGGACGAGGACGATGGAAGCAACGTTCCCGGCCGGCAATGTGCGCAAAGGTCGCCGATCGAGGCCGGTCTCACAGCCTTCACGCGCGTCTCCGCACTGGAAGCTCACACACGGTCCACTACTTGCCGGTCTGCCTTCGAGCCGGTGTCCACACACCTTGGAGTCGGCACTACAGGAAAGTGAAGAGGCCTCGACTCAGCCGTGCCGATCCGGGTGGAGATCCTCCACGTCCTGCACCGTGTCCACATCTCTGGGCGTGGTGGAGGAAAACCATACCTCCTCGACCCATTCAGGATGGGCCTGGAGCAGCGTACGTGCGCCGTGATCACCTTCGAGACTCATCAGGCGCGGCCACAGGGCACGATCGATGAGGACCGGGTTCCCACGCTGATAGCGGTACTTGGGGATGACAGCCCATGCGCCGGTCTCCTCATACCGGTCGATGAGCTGCCGGACAACCTCCGGGTCCACCTCCGGCTGGTCCCCCAGCACGATCAATACGGCGTCCGCTTTGGCTTCGCGTGTGATCGCATCCAGCCCCACCCTCAACGACGACGCTATCCCCTCCTGCCATTCGAGGTTCTGGACGATTCCTGCATCGCCGAACTCGACACGCTCGAGGATGTCCTCAATCCCCGAACCAAGCACCACCCACGTCTCATCGATCGGGAAACTCGAGACCATCGCAACCACGTGCTCGAGGAGCGTCGGCCCTCCCCAGTCGAGGAGCTGCTTCGGTTCACCCATCCTCGTCGAAGGACCGGCGGCAAGGATCAGAGCGTCAATATGCATGAGACGTGACTATACGCCGATCCCAGACCTCCTCGGACGGCGAGGCATCAGCGCGTGAAGGCGGCGACCGTCTCGACGTGGAACGTCTGGGGAAACAGGTCGACCGGGGCGGCCCACTGCAGTCGATATCCATGGTCGGCGAGATACCGGGAATCCCGGGCGAGGGACGCAGGATCGCACGACACGTAGGCTACGGCCCGAGGCCTTCCCGAGACCACCACGTCGACTCCCCCCTTGCCAAGTCCCGTACGGGGCGGATCGACGATGGCTATGTCCCACGCTCCGCCGACGCCGGCCTCGAAACGATGCCCTGCGATCTGCGCCTGTACACCGTCGAGATTGTGACGAAGGTCACCGAGCGCTCTGGCGTCGGATTCCACGGCGATGACCTTGCGAACCTCGCGACCGATGGTTGCGGCGAACAGACCCACACCGGAGTAGCCGTCGACCAGTACGTCGTCGGAACGTGGATCGACGGCTTCTCGGACGAGCCGAACAAGGGCCTCCGCTCCATCCGTATTCACCTGGAAGAACGCCTCCCCGGAGATGCGGAAGCGGACGTCCGCCACTTCCTCGTGGATGAATGGATCACCGATCACCGGTCGCACCCGGCCGCGGTTCGACTGGGCGACGCGGGCGCCCCAGGCCTCGGCGCCGGAGGGAACGGCTCCCACGACGACGACGAGAAGGTCTCCCGTACGGGTCCCGCTCCGGATCGTCATCTGCCGAGTTCCCTCGACGGGGTCGAGCCGGGCAAAGAGATCTGCGAGAGCCGGCACGAGGAGATGGCACTGTGCAACGGCCACAGGGTCCCTCGACCGTCTGCGGTACATCGAGAGGTCACCGCCTGCGACGTGGAATGTCATTCGATTCCGATATCCGAACGGTGCACCCGGCGCAACCGTCCCGCAAACCATGGGTTCGCTTACTCCTCCGAGATGCTCAAGCTGCCCTTGGACGATCTGCCGTTTTGCCTCGAGCTGGGCCTCGTAGGAGACGTGTTGCCACTGGCATCCCCCGCACGTGCCGAACACGGAACACGGCACCGCCGTGCGCTGCGGGGACGGCGTGATGACCTCCAGGAGCTCTGCCCGCGCCCACGATGACTTCTCTCGTACGATGCGGACACGAATCCGTTCACCCGGTAATGCGTCCGGCACGAAGACGGCTTTGCCCTGCCATCGTCCCACGACCTCTCCGCCATTGGCCCAACGGTCAGGCACGAGTTCGATCGGGTCAGGCATTCCGGCCGCGCTGCGCGTTGATCCAGTCCTCCAGGTCCCGCCTGGCGACTCGCCATTCTCTGCCGAACTTCACAGCAGGAATCTCACCCGCTCGGAGCAGGGAGGTGACCACATATGGAGTCACGTCCATCTGCGCGCAGATATCGGCAACGGAGAACCACTCCTTTTCACTATCGATCTCGATGCGCTCCATACCGCTACGGCTTGCAGGACCAGTGGCCCCATGCGCCACCGGGGTGCTGGGTCCGAATGGAGTACTTCACGAGCCAGGCGGCCGATGCGATGTTCGCCTCCGGATCGAGCCGGCTGTACCCGCCGAATCCGGCTCGCACGCTGGCGATGGCCCACGTGCCCCTGAGAAACTGGAACAGGCCGGTCGCGGTGGAATAGGGATTCTTCGCATCCGGGTTTCCACCGCTTTCGCAATACATGACCGCGAGGGCCTGGTCGACGAGTTCAGGCGGGAAGTACTTTTGCACCAGAGGCCGCCACCGCTCCACACCTCTGCCGATGCGCAGCTCTCGCTGCGCCTGCTCATACGCCCTCTGCGCGGCCGTTGCATCGCTGCGGGCAGTCCGATACTGTCGATCGGCTTCGTCCACAGCGAGAAACGCCGCCCGAACCTCCACATCCGCCTGAAGGAACAGCTGCTCGAGGACCTCGACCTGGGTATTCAGGTCCTTCTGGATTCGCTGGAGCCGTTGCTGCTCCGACTCCTCGTCGGAGCGCAGTTCACCCAGGACGCGACGCTGGATCGTCAGTTCATTGATCTGGGCCAGGTCGTCCTTACGCACCGTCTCGGCAACATCCTCGAGGACAAGCGCCTGCGTGAGGTCGGCGGAGAGTACGACCAGGCCGATGTCGGTCGACCAGGCACTCATGTATGCCTCTACGGCTCGTTCTTCCGCCGAAGAACGCAGTGACCTGACCAACACCTCTGCATCCTCGATCTGTCCACGAAGTTCGATCACCTTGGAGGACACCTCGTCGAGGTCTGCACTGGTGCGCTCGACGGTGTCGAGCCGAGACAACAGATCGGCCTCGATACCTGAGCGAACGAGACTTGCCTGGTCGGCGGCCTGCTGCGCCTCGGTGAGCGCCGACTTCGCCCGATTTGCCTCTTCCTGAGCCTCGTCGACCTCACTCTTCGTCTGCGCGAGTGCAGCCCCGCCTCCAGGAAGCGAGGCGAAGAGAAGGGCCGTGGCAACAACGGCCACACAGACGCTGCGAGACACCGACATCGACATCGAGGCAAGGCTACCCGCCCCACCCAGAACGCGAAAGAAAGACCCCGCTTCTGCTTGCTTGCTAATCATTCCTACGTTAGGTTAACGATTGTTAACGGTGGTTGTGTGTGTCTTGTGAGGAGGGTGCACCATGGATCCGCTGCGACATCCCGATCTCGTTGAGCTGACCCGCCGGCTCCGGTCCCAGTTCGAGGAGGTCCTCGGAGCCGAGCAGGAAGCCGCAGCAACGCTCCATCGCAGGACACGGACACTGCGAGATCGCTTCCTCGATGCAGAAGACCGGCAGGAGCGCGCCGTCGTCGTCACCGTCGAAGGGTCGACCATCGACGGCACCATCACCGGGGTTGGACTGGACCACGTCACTCTCGACGGGTCGGTGGTCTCGCTCTTTCACATCACGCGAGCACAATTCCGATGAGTCGCGCAGCCGTAGCGACCGTGCTCACCGCGCGCTCCTGGGAAGAGATCTTCGTGTCATTCGCTCGAGAGACTGCAGCAGTGCGGGTCGTCGCACGAGCGTACGAGCCGGAAGAAGCTACTCGCCGATCCCCGGGTGTCATCGTGGCAGGATCGGAAACGCCGTGGGTCTCGCCCGCCATCGTGAAGGCGTGGCGGCGCAGAGGGATTCGAGTCGTCGGGATCTACCCTGCCGGAGACGAGCCCGGAAGGCGTCTCTTCGAGATGGCCGGAGCGGACGAGATCCTTCCCGACGACGTCCCGGCGCTCCGGCTGCTCCGCACCGTTCAGGCGCTCTCTGTCACCGCTCCTCCGACATCGCCCGAGGGTACGCTCGTCGCGGTGACCGGACCCAGGGGAGCACCCGGGCGCACCGAGATCTCCATCGCCGTTGCGTGGAGCGCTGCGCGAGAACACCGAACACTCCTCGTCGATCTCGACCCGCCCTCCCTCGGCATTCGTCTCGGGCTGCGCCCCCATCCGGGTCTCGCCGATGCGTTCGATGCCGTTCGATCCCACGGAGAGCTGCCTGACGACCGTGCTCGAAGCGTCGGGCCCATCTCCGTGCTCGCCGGCATCGATGGAGGTCCGCTCACGGCCGCCCTCCGCTGGGAACTCGTTCGCTCGGCGCTCGGTTCCTTCGATGTCGTCGTGGTGGACCTGGGGCCGTGGCCCCAAGGCGAGTCGATCCTGCGACAGGCCAACACCGCCGTGCTCGTCTGTGACGCCAGTCCCACCGGACTCGTCCGTGCCTCGATGCTCGTCGACGCATGGCAGGGGCCCACACCCATACCTCTGGTCAATCGAGCAGACGACCCGGCCGCGGCAACCAGAGAGGCGCGCCGAGCACTCGGCTTGGAGCCCGCGGGCCTGATCCCGACACTCACGAGCATCCGAGCAGCGGCCCAGCAAACATCAGGTCCTCCCCGAGAACTAATCGAGCAGGTCGCACCAGTGCAGAAATCGATCGCAGCACATCATTCGAGATAGCGCCATCCGGGATACGCTCGTCGCATCCATCCGATCCCGACAGGCAGATCCCCCGCGGAATCCACGCCGGCTATCGCACCTCCCGCGATCAGGCAGGACCACGCCACCGTCATGCAGAGCGGCAGGAAGACCACGGCGCGAAACATACGCCTTCCGTTATGCGTTACGGGCCGCTCATGCAAGACTCGCCATCGCACATGAACACACCACCTTCCTGGGTCTCCGACGCCGTCTTCTATCAGATCTTTCCCGATCGGTTCGCGAGATCGGAACGAGTCGCGAAGCCATCGAACCTCGAGTCATGGGAATCGCCGCCGACCGTTCACGGGTACAAGGGTGGCGATCTTCTCGGTGTCGAAGAGCGCCTCGACTACCTGACCGATCTCGGCATTACGGCGCTGTACCTCAACCCGATCTTCTGGTCGGCCTCCAACCATCGCTATCACACCTTCGACTACTACACGGTCGACCCCATGCTGGGAGGCGACGAGGCCTTCGATACCCTCCTGGCAGCCTGCCACGATCGTGACATCAGAGTGATCCTCGACGGCGTCTTCAACCACGCGAGCCGAGGTTTCTTTCCATTCCACGACGTCGCGGAAAACGGACCGGCCTCGCCGTGGAAGGACTGGTTCTTCATCGAGAACTGGCCCATACACCCATATGAGGAGGACCTGCCTGCGAACTACGCCGCATGGTGGGACCTACGCGGGCTCCCAAAACTGAACACGGAGAACCCGGAGGTACGTGAGTATCTGATGGGGGTCGCCGAGCACTGGATCAGCCGAGGTGCAGACGGGTGGAGACTCGACGTGCCACATGAGATCAAGACGGAGGGATTCTGGGAAGAGTTCCGTTCCCGAGTGAAGGCGATCAACCCCGAGGCCTACATCGTCGGCGAGATCTGGGACGACGCACGTGATTGGATCGCCAAGGGCGACCGTTTCGACGGAACGATGAACTACCTCTTCGCCGGATACACCCTCGCGTTCACGGCCGGACACCGAATCGAACCCGGCCTCGCCTCAGGCCAGAACTACCCCCTCACCCCCGCCTTGGACGCGAACGCCTATCGCGATCGTATCGACGCTCTGATCGCTGCCTACCCGAAGGATGCGACGGAGGCGAACCTCACGCTGCTCGGGTCGCATGACACACCTCGGGTACTGACCGTCTCCGGAGGCGACACGACCACCGTCGTGCTTGCGGCCCTCCTGCAATTCACTTTTCCCGGCGCGCCGAGTATCTACTACGGGGACGAGATCGCGATGACAGGGAGAGCAGACCCGGGGTCGCGCGGTGCATTCCCCTGGAACAACGAAGACGCGTGGAACCACGATCTTCGAGCCACGTTCCGGTCCTTGATCATGCTTCGCCACGATCATTCTTCGCTCCGCCACGGTGAGTACCGCTCACTCGCCGCGGCGGACCAGATGGTCGTATTCTCCAGGGTGGACGGGAACGAGAGGATCATCGTCGCCGTGAACGCCGGCGACGGCGCGGCGTCTGCATCGTTCCAGACCGACGGTCTCGCCGGGAACTACCGGACGCTCTGGGGCGAAGGTGGCGTCAAGGCAGACCGCGACATCGTGCGCTTGGCCCTGCCGCCCCGTACCGGCGCGGTGTGGGAGGTCGTCTAGGGCCGGCCGGTCGATCGTCTCACTCACAGTATTTCGTATTCGGTACCGGGTACCGCGGCCATGACAAGCCGCCGGACCGCGGGGCGAGCGTCACGGCTCTCGTCACTGGTTGAAAGTCCCGATGGAGATCTGACGCGTTCAGGCTGGAACCTGGAAGCTCATGCCTCTACGCGATGGCCGTGGCCGCCGAGCGGCGCTCCTCAGGTGCTTTTCCAAACCGGCGTTCGAGCCGACCTCGCGTTTCCTGCGCAGGTTCCCAGGTCATCCACTTGATGCGACCGGACTGGAAGAGGCCCGAGTTGGCGAGTACTTCCTGCCGGGTGATGTCGAGTTGAACCGCGCCACACCGCGAGCAGGCACGGCGAACGATTCCCCCGCCCACTGCGACAGGATCTCCGAACTCGTGGGTCTTGCAGCTACGTGCCATGGTGACTCCATCATTCATTCGCGCTAGTAGTGGTCAACGTACTACAGAGAGCAGCAGTATCGAGGACCAACAGGGGTCTCATCCCAGTGACTAGTGCCTTGGCCGGCGACGCTCGCGGTGTCGACGCAATGCCAGGAGTGTGGCTCCCTTGCGCACGTACTCTGTGCTTCGCATTGCGGCCCGGACGGCAGAACCGCCCAACGGTTGCCCGGCGAGGCGCCGTGCCGGCCTCCCGACACCGGACACCTACTTGCCGGGAAAGATCCGCTCGGAGAGGATCTGGGCGATGTCCTTGACGGGAATCTCCTTCCCCAGCTCCTTGACACCGTCGTCCATCATGATGAAGCAGAACGGGCAGGCGACCGCGACCTCGTCTGCGCCCGTGGCGATCGCCTCCTGCGCACGCTCGATGTTCACTTTCTTGCCGACTCGATCCTCCATCCAGAACTGGCCGCCACCGGCGCCACAGCAGAACGACGAACTCCCCGACCGCTCCATCTCGACGAGTCCGGTACCGACGACGGAGCGGGGAGCTTCATACACGTCGTTGTGCCGGCCCAAGTAGCAGGGATCGTGATACGTCGTCTTCTTCCCCTCTGACGCCTCTGGGTCCAGTTTCCCCTCTTCGACGAGCGCCGAGAGCAGCTCGCTGTGGTGGATCAGCTCATAGTCGCCACCGAACTGCGGATACTCGTTCTTGAGCGTGTTGAAGCAGTGGGGACACTGGGTGATGATCTTGCGCACACCCAAGTCGCTCATCGTCTCGATGTTCTCCAACGCCAACTGCTGGAAGATATACTCGTTCCCGGACCGTCGGGCAGGATCACCACAGCACTTTTCTCGTAGGCCGAGAATCGCGAAATCCACTCCGGCTTCGTGAAGGAGTTTGGCGGTGGCGATGGTCACCTTCTGATTCCGGTCGTCGAACGACCCCGCACAGCCGACCCAGTACAGGTACTCGGCGCTGTCCACACCGTCTTCACCAAGGATTCTGACATCGAAGTCGAGTTGCCTGGTCCATGCTGCACGATCCTGCTGGCCCATCCCCCATGGGTTCCCCTGGTTCTCGAGCGCCAGATAGGTCTTGCCGAGTTCTGACGGGAAGTCCGACTCCATCAGGGACAGATACCTGCGCATATCGAGGATCTTGTCGACGATCTCGATGTTCACAGGACACACTTCGTCGCATGCGCGGCACGTCGTACACGACCACACCTCCTCGGTGCTGATCCGCTCGAAGACGTTGTCCGCCGAAACCGTGATCGCAGCGTCCGCCATGACCGTCGGGGAGACGACCGGGCTTCCCGTCGCAGTTGCCACCTGCCCGAGTTTCAGGATGATCTCCCTGGGGTCGAGTGGCTTGCCCGTTATGTTGGCCGGGCACACCGACATACACCGGCCGCATACGGTGCACGCATCGGTGTCGAGTAATTGCTTCCACGTGAAGTCTGCCACCACCGAGGCACCGATCGTCTCGATGTCCTCGGCCTCCATGAGGTTCGGCATCTCTCGCATCGCTCCTTTGGGCCGCTCACGTGGAGAGAACACCATGTTGGCCGGAGACAGGATCATGTGCCGCAACTTGGTGGTCGGCAGCAGCACCACGAAACCGATGAACGAGACCACGTGCAGGATCCACAAGGCCCGATGCCACGCCTGCGCCACGGCGGCTGGGAAGAGATAGCTCAGCGGGTAGCCGACGATCGACCACACTTCGAAGGACGGGCGGCCGGAGAGGGAGATCCGCGCCGCCTCGACGAGAAGTCCGGTGATCCCGA
Organism: Gammaproteobacteria bacterium; assembly: GCA_011682695.1. Lineage (NCBI taxonomy): Bacteria > Pseudomonadati > Pseudomonadota > Gammaproteobacteria > Gammaproteobacteria bacterium. The sequence goes on along the minus strand of JAACED010000007.1, from coordinate 53,059 downwards.
TCATCGCGAGGATGAACAGAATCCAGGCGTCTTCATCCCTGGTCTTGGACCGGAGCCGCCACGGGCGCTGCCCGTACCGACGGGCGACTGCCCAGAGCACACCCCCAACGAACACAACGGCGGCCGTGTCGAGCACGGCCGAGTATCCCTTGTAGAAGTCCCCATGGAGGAACTTCAGGCTCACCGGCAGGAGGTGATCGATTTCGAGGGTGACCGTGCCCAGGAACAAAACGACGAATCCCCAATAGATCATCGCGTGCATCCATCCGGCGGACCGTTCCCGGAGTACGGTTCGCATGCGAATACCGGAATCGAGAGCCCGCACCCGTTCTCTCCATTGCCCCCAACGACGCTCGAAGGCACCGCGCTCCCAGTTGCGTGCCCGCAGGGAGAACAGGTAGATACTCAGCGCGAGAAACACCCCCATCCCGACGTAGAACAGAGCGATGAGTGCGTCGGGGATGTTGCCGAAGATCACCCTCCCGACGGCAGGATCGACATGACCGGGCAGCGTGCCGAGCCACCACAGAAGCAGTGTTGCGAAGAACGTGACGACGGCGAGGGCACCGAGGACCCTGCTGGCAGTCGGGCGGCGACGAGGTTCCATCCTGCTCCTTCAACGCGGGCAGGCCGGAGTGTACCGGTCGCAAATGTGCCTCTCTGCGCGAGAGCGGGGCGGCTTCCACCGCCCCGCCTCGAATCTTGTATCAAGCCCCTTCGGTGAGCCCGAGTTCCTTACGCAGTTCTTCCAGTTTTGCGTCGGCCTGCGTGACCGATATCGCCTCACGAAGCTCTGCCTCGGCGCCTTCGGGGGTAGATTCGCGCAGTTCCGCCTTGGCTTTCGCCTCAGACAGACGCTGTGAGATCTTCTCCTCCACTTTGTCGAGACTCGGAGCATCGACCTCCATGGAGGCAGAGATGGATTCGATCGTCTTGTTGACGGCCTCCTGCATCTTTGCCTGCTGGAGACGGCCGATCAGCTCCATCTTCTTGGCAGCCAGTTCCTGAAGCCGCATGGCGTTCTGCTCGACCGCCCGCTTGGCATCTTCGGCCTGTGTGACCGCCACGCCGTACTGCTCCTTGAGCCCGGCCAAGTTGTTCTCCGCGGCCTGGAGCCTCATGGCAAGGCTCTGTGCTGCACGGGTCCACTTTCCGACTGCTTCGGTGTCTCCCGCCTTTTTGGCCTCGTCGGCTTTCAGCAACGCCTGTTTGGCCATCTCGCGCGCTTCACCGAGATCGTCCGCTGCGCTCTCGATCTTGGCTTCGAGTTGCGTGCGATGGGCAATCACCTGAGCAGCCTGGTTCCGGAGCTTCTGGTCCTGCTTCCTGGCCTCGTTGATCGCCTGCTCGACCTCGACCTCCGGGTCCATCGCCCGTTCCGCGGCACCGCGAAAGAGCGTCGCCAAGTACCCCCATAGCCGTTTCAAGAACCCCACTATTTCCTCCTGTTGTGTATATCTTTCATCCTAAGTGGTCAGCGTCGTTTCCGGCGTGCTCGACCCTTTACCGCCGGCGGTGTCGACCGTCCGGCGGAAGTCCTCGAACGAGAGGCGGTGGCGCGTCGGACCGAACGGGACCGGGAAGATGCGACTCGCCGCCGCGACGAGCGACTTCGGTACTGTGCCGCCGTTGCCATGCCGCCCACCACCATCTCGAACGTGTTCATTCGATCCAGCCCTCCACCCCCGTGGGATCGCGGCGCCATGGGAGCGGGCACGCGACGGCCGCCAACGAGAATGTCACGGGGTTTCGGCTGTTCGCCCTTGCGAAGCTTCTCGGCACAGTCCTGACAGACACTCACCGTCTTGACCCCGGCAGGCGTCGTGATCGTTGCCTCCTCCGTCCCTCCCCGGTGGGCCGGGTCGAAGAAACACGACGAAGGGCGATCCTGCGGTTCCGGTGGCACGGCACGGCCCTCGGTGATCGCATCGGCCACTTCGAGCTGCCAGCGCGCCCGGTCCAACCGGTCGGAGAGGTCCTCGAGGGCAGCGAGCGTATCCGCGCGCTCGAAGGCACCTTGCGCATCGTCGAACGTGGCGCTGGCGGCCCGATAGTGCTCGGTGGCCTCGTCGTTGCCGGCAACCGACACCTGGTCGCTCAACTCGATGATTCGGTTCGCGATCGCTTCCAGCTGCGTCTTGATCTCACTGCGGGCCTCCTCGACCTGACGCAGTCCGGTTTTCTCGTCGCCCTTCTTCCCTCTCCATATCGCCATGATCACGATCACCATGACGATGACCACGACTGCGATGGGAATCAGTCCTCCGCCCCCGGCCGAGTCGCTCGGCACCGTTACAGGCGTCGGCGAAGTGAGGGCACCCGCGAACGCTCGGAAACCTTCGACGTAGCTCGTGTCGAAGAGATCGATGCTGGCGTCGAGAGCTCCCCCGAGCTGCCCGTCGGAGAAGTCGCTGCTGACAGCCCCCAGATCGGTCGGTGTCACCACCACGACGGTTCCGCCGGACAGCGCCGTGAGAACATCTCTGGCGACCGTGTCGGCGCCTTCGGGGGGATCTTCGGCGAGCGCCACGAAGTAGAGAGCCGGGGTGTCGGAAAGATCGGTGACGAGCTGCTCCATGGCATCAAGGTCGACCGGTGCGCCTTCCTCGACGGCGTAGTGACGAAATGCCGCCTCGTCGGCAAGCGATGTGGTGTCGACCGCCAGAGCCGACTGCATCAGCAGGACCTGGAGCCCAATGATGAAGGCCACGATGATTTTCATAACACCTCTTCGGTCAACCGATCGACATGCCCCGTGGCGCGCACGTTTCGGTACAGACGGATCACCGTGCCGTCAGGCCCGATGACGAACGTGGAGCGGATGATTCCCTCGTACTCCCTGCCGTAGTTCTTCTTCGTTCCCCATGCGCCGTACGCCTCCGCGACCGCATGGTCCTCGTCCGAAAGCAGCGGGAAGTTCAGATGCTCCTTCTCCTTGAATCTTGCCAGTCGCGAAGGAGGATCCGGGCTGATACCGACGACGGCGTACCCCGCTTCCTGCAGACGGTCGCTGCGATCTCGGAAATCACACGCTTCGGTCGTGCACCCGGGAGTCATGGCCTTCGGATAGAAGTACACGATGAGATGCTTGCCGCTGAAGTCCTCGAGCGAGACCCTGTTCCCTGCGTCGTCGGTGAGTTCGAAAGCGGGCGCCCGGTCACCAGTTTCCAGCACTGTTCATCCCTCCCTTTCCGGGTCAAGACTAGAAGGCTGTCGAGTAATGCCGGTGTCTCGTATCTCGTATCTCGTATTTCGTACTTCGTATCGCTACCTGCAGTGCTGCAAAAGCGTAGGGCGGGAGTAGAGACCGGCGCGTCGAGGAGAAGAACGCAGCGAGTGGAGCGTCCACTGGCCTCCCGGAGGAGCGAAGCGAGCATCAGAAGAGAGCACGGCGAAGCCGGGAGCAGAGACCGATCCGACTACGGGCCCGGGGTTGACGGCGACTAGTGCCTTGGCCGGGGTGTCGATGCCGAGGCAGGGGCGTCTGGTCGCAAGGCCGCACAACGAAGGCGCACCTGCAGGTGCGTTGAGGCGGAGAACGCAGCGAGCGGAGTTCCTGGCCGGCGGAACACCGCAAAGGTTGCCGGTCGAGGCACTAGCCCCGGCGTGGGATCGAGTGCTCCCAGTCGGCCAACAGGGTTCGCAGTGCCGCCACGAACGCCAGAGGCTGGTCGAGGATGAGATGGTGATGTGCTTCAGGAATGGACACGACCGGAGCGCTGCGACCCATGAGGTCGTACATGTGCTCTGCGATGTCCGGCGGGACGATCACACTGAACTCACCACGAAACAGCGCGACCCGGGTCTTGATCGCCTGGAGGCGTTCCCCCAGCGGGCGATAGGCCTGACTGAAGATGCGAGGGTCGAACTTCCACGTCCACCCGCCCGGCGTCTCGTGCAACGATTTTCTCGCGATGAAGTCGACGATGAAGGCGTTCTCGCACGGTTGTGGCGGAATCAGCCGGAATCGCGAGAGAGCGGTCTCGAGGTCCGGATAGCTCCCGGGCGATACGAACGCCTGGCCGCGCGCGGCCTGCTCGGATTCGGGGTCCGGCCGGCGCACCGGCGTATCGACGATCACCGCTCCCGCCAGATCACTCCCGAACGCCGCAGCCGTCTCGATGATGACCATGCCGCCGAGGCTGTGGCCCACCACGACAGGAGGCCCGGGGAAGCCGGCATCGGCTGCCACCGCCATGACCTCATGCGACCATGCCTCCCTCGAGTACTCCGAGCGCCTCCCACTGTCACCGTGACCGGACAGATCGAGGGCCACGACATGCCACCGTTCGGTGAACAGCGGGGCGAGGTGGCTCCACCAGTGGGCGTGAGCTGCTCCGCCGTGGACGAACACGAGCCCAGGCAGGTCGGGATCGCCCCAACTCAGGTAGTGGGTCGAGCAGCCGTCGACGTCGATCGTGTGCTCTTCGGGCTCCATGGCAATCGCCTTGAGGAACCAGCCTGGTGATTGTGGGAAGTTCATCGCCGGAACGGTAGTCCTTCCCCCTCGACGACCGATCCGACCCCCTCGCCGAACACCCCCCTGCGACGTCGACGACATGGCAGGCACCGCTCGCCGGGGTCTTTGCGCCAAGTCCTCGGCGAGAACCGCCGGACGTACCGGTTCGGTCCCCGGGATCCCCAACTCTTTGATCCGACGGCGGATCGACAAAGCCTCTCGAGCCATCACGCAGCGCATGTGTGCGCACGGAGCCTCGCCTCAACCGTCCGGTGGACGATCAGTGGAGTTGTATCCGTCGCAGCAACATGGCGTTCGCCGCGACGATCACGGTCGACATGCTCATCAGCAACGCGCCGACTGCGGGATCGAGGAGGATGCCCCTGCTCGCCAGCACGCCGGCGGCCAGGGGGATGGCGAAGGTGTTGTAGCCGGTCGCCCAGGCAAGGTTCTGCACCATCTTGCGTCTCGTGGCCGTAGCGAGCTGAAGGACACGCGCGACGTCGGCGGGGTCGTCCTCGACAAGGACGAGATCGGCCGATTCGATGGCGACGTTGGTACCCGCACCGATGGCGATGCCAACGTCGGCCGCCAACAGAGCCGGCGCGTCGTTGATGCCGTCGCCGACGAACCCGGTTGGGCCTTCCTGCTTGAGTTCTGTGACGATCCTCGCCTTGTCCTGTGGCAAGACACGCGCGTAGAAGCGATCGATGCCGAGATCCGCGGCAACGGTGCGTGCGACAGCTTCGGCATCACCGGTGATCATCACCGGTGTCACTCCGAGTGAACGGAGCCGTTCGACCGCCACCCGCGCCGAGTCCCGCACCTTGTCGGCGAGCGCCAGCACCGCCAGTGCCTCTGTTTCGTCCATGATCACAATCGCGCTCTCGCCCCGCTCGTCTGCCAGCGCCAACGCATCTCGCAGCGGCTCCGGCAGCGTGATGCCGACCTGATCGGCCCACTCGGGTCGGCCCACTCTCAACAGCCGTCCGTCGATGCGCCCCTCGAGACCGTTTCCTGGCACGGCGGTGACCTCCAGGGCCTGTTGTTGATGCGCCCCCCGTTGCTCGGCTGCTTCGACGATCGCCGTTGCCAAAGGATGTTCCGAGGCCCGTTCCAGGCCGGCGGCGACTGCAAGCGCCTCCACCTCGGAGACCCCGTCGACCGCAACCCGGGACACGACGAATCGGCCCTCGGTGAGAGTGCCTGTCTTGTCGAAAGCCACAAAGGCGATATTGCGAGCCCGCTCGAAAGCCTCACGGTTTCTCACCAGGATCCCGTTGCGAGCCGAAATCGATGTGGCATTCATGTTGACCAGCGGAATGGCGAGCCCAAGCGCGTGCGGACACGCGATCACGAGAACGGTGACGGCCCGCGCCACCGCAAACGTCACACCGGCACCGCCGAACAGCAGCCACGCTCCCGCCGTGGGCAACGAGACGCCAATAGCGATGATCGTCAACCAGTATGCGGCACGATCGGCCAGTACCTGATAGCGGCTTCTCGACGCCTGGGCTTCCTCGACGAGCCGCATGATCTGACTGAGGGTCGTCTGATCCCCGATACGGGTCACCCGAACCGTCAGGGCCCCTTCGCCGTTGACCCCGCCTGCGATGACTTCGTCTCCCTCGCGTTTCGATACCGGGCGGGATTCACCGGTCAGGAACGCCTCGTTCATCGAAGAGGCCCCCTCCACGACGTCACCGTCGGCCGGGACCTGCTCCCCCGGCCGGATCAGCATCAGATCACCTTCTCGCAAGGACGAGACCTCGACGTCCTGCACCGACCCGTCCGGGCCGACACGGTGGGCGACGTTCGGCACCATCGCGGCGAGTTCCTCCAAAGCTCTCGACGCACTCTGAATCGACCGCATCTCGATCCAGTGACCCAGCAGCATCACGTCGAGCAACGTCGCCAGTTCCCAGTAGAACGGCTTGCCACCCAGACCCAGTGAGACGGCGAGACTGTAGACATAGGCGACCGAGATCGCCACGGAGATCAGCGTCATCATCCCCGGCACGCGAGCGCGTAGCTCCCGGATGCCTCCTTTGAGAAACACCGTCCCCGCATAGATGAACAAGACCGTCGCAAGAACCGGGTTCACCCAGCCGACACCGCTGAAAGAAATGGCCTCATAGCCGAACCAGGACTGGAGCTGATCCGAGAAATACAGGATCGGCACGGTCAGCACCAAACTCACCAACAGACGATCCCGGAACATCTCCGGGTTGTGCCCTTCGTGCTTGTCGTGACCGGCGTCCGAGTGTGTCGAACCACCATCGGAAGCCGTGTGATCATGTTCTGTGACGCTGTGGTGTTCGTGCATCGTGTACTCCTTCAGGGGCGCTGGCTCGCCTTGGACAATTCGCCCCGCCACTGCCCTGTTTGACGACGACTCGGGACCCTGTGAGCCGTTCCTGAACCTGACATTCCTCCTCGGTGTACACACGGTACACCTTCCAGTCGACTAGAAGGTCAAGTGGGGTATCATGCACCGATGAGAATCGGAGAACTTGCCCACATGACCGGGGTGCCGACGAAAACCATCCGGTACTACGAAGACATCGGCCTGGTCCCGCCGCCGCCTCGAGCCCCGAACGGATATCGCGAGTACGACATGCAGGTCGCCGATCGCCTCACCTTCATCAAGGATGCGCAGGCGGCGAGGCTATCGCTGGCAGAGATTCGTTCCATCCTCGACATGCGAGACCACGGCGAGTCCACCTGCCACCACGTCATCGATCTGTTGGAGCGTCATCTCGACGACATCGACCGCCAGCTCCGAACACTCCGCCACACCCGCAGACAACTCACCGAACTCACCGCGCGCGCCCGCCGACTGGACCCGGCGGAGTGCACCGACCCGAACCGGTGCCAGACCATTGCAGTGCCAGGCTGAGCAGGCCGGGCAGCATATCTGAATATCTGAATATCTGCACTTGCGTTCAGATGTTTGCACTTCTACGCTCCCTCTCATGGCCCTCGAAGAGAAACACAAGGTCCCCCGATTGGTTCATCCCGAGAGAGTCGCCGATGTACGCGAGCGCCTCCCGGATCCCGCCGAGGCCCAAGACCTGGCTGAGCAGTTCAAGCTCCTCTCCGACCCCGCCCGTCTCCGGATGATCTACGTACTCCTCCAAGCCGGGGAGTTCTGCGTCGGCGACCTGGCAGCCCTCTCGGAGCTGAGCGAGTCGGCCACAAGCCACCAGTTGCGTCTGCTGCGGACCGCCGGCCTGGTCTCGTATCGCAAAGAAGGACGCGTCATCTACTACCGCCTCGCCGATACCCATATCCGCATGCTGCTCGATGTCGCCGCCGAGCACTACCGGCACACGCGCACCTCATGAGTTCGGACCACCGCCACGGCTCCGTCACGGCCGGTGCCAAGCATGTCGGCCGTCTGCGGATCACCTTTGGACTGGTCGTCACTTTCATGGTGGTCGAGGCCGTCACCGCCCTGATCTCCGACTCGCTGGCACTCCTCTCCGATGCCGGCCACATGGCCACCGACGCCCTCGGACTCGGGATGGCTCTCGCGGCGATCATCGCGGCGAACCGGGTCCGGACGTCGAACAAGCTCACGTATGGCATGTACCGACTGGAGATCCTGGCCGCGCTCGCCAATGCAGCACTCCTGTTCGCCGTTGGGGCCTACGTACTCGTCGAGGCGGTACGGCGTCTTCGAGAACCAGTGGACGTCATGAGCGGCCCGATGCTCGTCGTCGCCGTACTGGGTCTCATCGTCAACATCGTCTCCTGGCTGCTGCTTCGGCAAGGAGCCAAGGAGAGCCTGAACCTCGAGGGCGCCTTCCTGGAGGTCATGGCGGACGCAATCGGCTCCGTTGGCGTCATCGTCGCCGCGCTCATCCTGCGTTTCACCGGTTGGCTGTACGCGGACCCCTTGTTCGGCGCAGCCATCGGCCTGTTCATCCTGCCCCGTGCGTGGCGCCTTGGGCGCAAGGCCATCCGTGTTCTCATCGAAGCGGCACCAACCGACGTGTCGGTCGATGAGATGCGCGAACGGCTCGGCGCAATCCCTGGTGTCGTCGATGTCCATGACCTCCACGTGTGGACCCTCACCTCCGACATGAATGTGGCGTCGGCGCACCTCATGATCGACCATGAGCCGAATTCGCACCCGGTTCTCGACCAGGCTCGGGACCTCCTGAAGGAGGAGTACGGCATCGCGCACGCCACCCTCCAGGTCGAGCCCAACACCCATGAGGGATGCGAGGACGCGACCTGCTGATGGGCCATCCGTATCCCAGATGGTCCCACACCGACCACGCCGGGTCCCACCGCATCCGGCTGCGCGAACTGTGGAAATCACGTCCCGTGCGCTGGTCACTCTCGTCGGGTCTCCTTCTCGCAGCAGGCTTCGCCGCCGGGCGCCTCGGCGCACCGGATCTGGTGAGTTCGGGTCTGTACGTCCTCGCCCTCGTTGTCGGAAGCCGGTTCTTCGCCGCCGAGGCGATAGAAGAACTTGTCGAGGAGCACCGGATCGACATCGAGCTGCTGATGACCGTCGCCGCCCTCGTCGCCGGGATCCTCGGCGAGTGGGGAGAAGCCGCGACCCTGGCTTTTCTCTACTCGATATCCGAAGCTCTGGAGACATTCACGGAGGAACGCTCCCGCCGGGCCATCGAAGCGCTCTTCGACCTGACGCCGAGGATCGTCACGCGAATCGATCCCGACGGAACCGAAGGAGACATCACCATAGAGCAGCTCGAAGTCCGAGACCGCTTCCTCGTCCGTCCAGGTCAAAACGTCGCGACGGACGGCGTGGTCGTCGAGGGTTCCTCGATGGTGAACGAAGCGGCGATCACCGGTGAATCCATGCCGATAGAGAAGTCGCCGGGCTCCCAGGTGTACGCGGGAACCGCGAATGCACAAGGTGCGCTCGTGGTTGAAGCCACGGCGGCTTTCGCGGACAACACACTGTCGGCCATCGTTCGTCTCGTCAAGGAGGCCCAGGAGCAGAAGGGCCATGGACAGCGGTTCATGGAGCGATTCACCCGTCATTACTCCCCGGCCGTGCTCGCCATGGGTGGCGCGATCATGCTCGTGGGCGGGTTCGTGACCGGCGACTGGGCACGATGGGCCGAACGGTCGGCCATCGCGCTGGTCGCTGCTGCACCCTGCGCCCTGGTCATATCGATTCCGGTGACCTACGTCGCCGCCATCGGCAACGCTGCCCGCCGAGGCGTGCTGATCAAAGGGGGCGTGTACCTCGAAGAGCTCGCCCAGGTGCGGGCAGTGGCACTGGACAAGACCGGCACGCTGACTCGTGGAGAGCCAAGGGTGATCGACCTGGTCCCGCTCACGACCATCTCCGACGATGATGCCCTGACCATTGCGGCCGGCATCGAACGCTCCTCGGAACACCCACTGGCGCGCGCCATCGTCTCCGCTGCGCGCCGGCGCGGCCTGGAGCTTCCGGTGGTGTCGGACTTCCAGGCTGCACCAGGTGCGGGAGCCCGAGCAAGCATCGACGGATCCGTCTACGTCATCGGCTCGCCGAGTTATCTGACTCGCCTGGGCATAGCCGCAGCCGCCGACATCGTCGCCGATCTCGAGGCATCCGGCGCGACCGCCGTCGTACTGGCGCGCGACCGTGAGCCCCTCGCGGTGATCGGCATCGCCGATGAGCTCCGGCCCCATGCCGCCGTAACGCTTCGCAGCCTCCGTGCATTCGTGGACCATCTCGTCATGCTCACCGGGGACAATCCTCGGACGGCCGACGCCATTGCGGAAGGTCTCGGTCTGGATGAGGTACTGGCAGGGCTGTCTCCAGCGGACAAGGCGGCTGCCATCAACCGCCTCGTCGAACACCACCGGCATGTCGCCATGGTCGGCGACGGCGTCAACGATGCTCCCGCGTTGGCTGCCGCCTCGGTGGGCATAGCGATGGGTACCGCCGGGTCCGACGTGGCGCTCGAAGCCGCCGACGTGGCACTCATGGCCGACGATCTCACCAGACTCATCGACGCGTTCGCCATCGGACGGCGAACCCGACGGGTGGTGGCACAGAATGTCGCCATGGCTCTCGTCCTGCTGGCAGTGCTGATCCCTTCTGCGCTCGCGGGTCTGCTGTCCCTGCCGGCCGCCGTGCTCGCCCACGAACTCTCGGAGATAGCGGTGATTGCCAACGGGACGAGGCTGGCCCGCTGAGCACGATCGGTTCCCGATCGACCCTTCTTCCTTCCTATCCACCGACGTACCGGCAGGTTTCGCCGGCAGGCATTCTGGCAAGCTCGCCAGAGTCGCCCCAGGGAAAGCGAAACGCTCGGTGGCGGCGCGGCCTGGGACTCCTGGGATCCCGGCGGCCGCGCCAAACAGTTTCACGTCGTGCTCAGGACCCGGCGGTACAGCCGTCCGAACAGTGCGCGATACGCGGAACAGTGAAGCGCTTCATCCACTCACCTCCTTCCTCTAACTCCTGGCAAGATACACCTTCCAGTCCGATGGAATGTCAAGTAGCGGTGTCAGCCGGCACCTGTGAGAGGACACGCTCGAGGAACCTCTCTGCAGAGCTGCACGCGGCCTTCACCTCGAGCAGCCGCCCCATTCACGTGTCCCCGGAACACGAGCCGGCTTCCACCATCAGGGAACGCGCGACGCAGCTTCACATCGGCTCGCGAGTCCCGAGGTCCCGATCTCGGCGACCGGCTCGGGCGGCAGCAGCCGCACTTCCGCAACCCAATGCCCACGACGACCCCGTGCACCGACAGCTTCAACGAGCCCGGCTCGATGCAGGGAAGCCGTAGGCCCGACCAATCGGAACATGGCACGATTGCGATCCAGAACTTGCACCCCACCCGGGGTGGGGTAGGGTTATCTCGTACCTACCCGACGATGACCACCGACCACAAGAGGTTTCCAAATGAACATGCACGGTTACGAGATGAGCATCACCAAGGTCACGGACATGGCCGGCGCCGAGGAAGAAACACGTGCCGCGCTGGCTGCGCAAGGCTTCGGCATTCTCACCGAGATCGATGTAGCGGCCACACTCGAGGCAAAGTTGGGTGTCACGACACCGCCCTACAAGATCCTGGGTGCCTGTAATCCGCACCTCGCACACAAGGCGCTGGACCTCGAACCGGCCATCGGACTCCTGCTGCCGTGCAACGTGACGCTGCGAGCTACCGAGGACGGATCCATACGGATCTCGGCCGTCGATCCCATCGCCATGCTGTCGGTCAGTGAGAGTTCCGACATTCGGCCGATCGCCGAAGAAGCCCGATCGCGTCTCATCGCGGCACTCACGGCCTTGGAAAGCGCATGAACGGTCGAGGCCCGGTCGAGGACCGGGCCCTGACCGACCGATGCGACGCCCGACGGAACCGCCGCCGGACCCTCTTCGAGATGTCCTCATGAGAAGGATGGTCTCCTTTCGTTCCCCGATCATCGTCGTCGCATTGCTCTTCCTCCTGTTCAGGGCGCTTGACTCTCGCGGAAGCGATCTGTCATCGGCACTCTTGGTGCTCGGCGTGTTGGCAGCCGTCGCCCTTCTGGCCGCGGCAACCATCTCCTGGCGAAACAGGCGCCAGGATCTGCGCTCTCGAACGGCCCACATGAAGGAGGCCAGGAGGGAACTCCGCGGCCGATTGGACGACATGGCCAACGACATCCTTCGCCTCGAAGAACAGGTCGAGACATCAAATGACAAGACCGCACGCGCCCATTTCCGTGATGCGTCTGTCGCCTATGCGAGCATCCTGAAGGACATCGACGAAACAGACGACACCAGGGAACTGAGTCGTCTGACCACTCGATTGGATACTGCGATCTGGAATCTGGACGCGGCCGAGGCGGTCGTCGCCGGGCGACCGCTACCGCCGAAGTCCCGGCCGATGTTCACGCCGTCACCCCCTGGGGAGGCAGAACGGGCGAGTCACACCACCAAAGCAGCTGCACTCGACGTCGGCACCGCCCTGTCGGAGAATCGAAACGCCGACCCGCGCCGTCGCTCCGGCAGGCGTCGCCACCGCTCTCGACACTGCTGACCGCTCTCATCCTGGCTGCCACGGCCTGCGCGGGTCCGATCGTGGACGGTACGTCGGACGAGCGTCACCAACATCGCTGCACCTGCACCCGGTGGTGATCGCCCGCGATACCAACGACGCAGGCGTGCCGGGTCCGTACTGCCGACTTGCCTTCCTTGCACCGTTTGGTACAGTTCCGATGTGAACATTTCAACTAATCTTGATACAACACAGTTTGAAACCAGCGCTGTCATGTTCGGCGCGCTGGCCGACTCGATTCGACTGGCCATCCTCGACATCCTCTCGAGCACACCAAAGTGCGCTTGCGACATCGGAGACGCCGTCGAGATCGCACCGAACCTCCTCTCCTACCACCTCAAGGTGCTGCGGGAAGCCGGCCTGATCGTCGGCCAGAAACGGGGCCGCTGGATCGACTACTCCATCGCACCCGATGCGTGGGACGTACTGCACAGGGCGCTCCCTGCCGAGTACCGACTGTTCGAAGCAGTGCAATGACCCTGCTCCGTCCCGATGCCTCCGCGCATCGCACACTCTGGGTCCGCACCGCTGTGGCGGCCATCTTGTGGATCGCCCTCTACCGGTTCAACGAGCCCTTCTGGGACTGGTCGTTGTCCACCATGGCGAACCTCGATCCCGACGGCCGGTTCGCCCAGGTACTCCACTTCTTCGCGTACGACACGGTCAAGATCCTGCTGCTGCTCTCGGGCATCGTGTTCGTCGTCGCGGTGCTGCGCAGTTTCACGACCCTCGAGCGAACCAGGGCCCTGCTCGGGGGCAAGCGCGAGGGTGTCGGGAACGTTGCCGCCGCGGGACTCGGGGTGGCCACACCGTTCTGTTCATGCAGCGCCGTGCCTGCCTTCATCGGCTTCCTCGTGGCCGGCATCCCGCTCGGCGTGACGCTGAGCTTCCTCATCGCCAGCCCGATGGTCAACGAGGTGGCGGTGGTGTTGATGTACGGGCTCTTCGGATGGAAGGTCGCCGCCCTCTACGTGACGTTCGGACTGCTCGTGGCGATCGCGGCCGGCTACTTGCTGGGCCGCCTCGGCCTGGAGAAATGGGTAGAGCCGTTCGTCTACGAGATCCATGCAGGGACCCAGCCGGCCGACACGACGACCAAGCTCACCTGGCAGGACCGGTTCGAGATCGGCCGAGCCGAAGTCCGCTCGATCATCAGCTCGATCTGGCCATACCTGTTGGTCGGCATCGGTGTCGGCGCCGTCATCCACGGCTGGGCACCACAGGACATCTTCGCCCGCTGGGCAGGCCCCGACAATCCGCTGGCCGTACCGATCGCCGTGCTCATCGGCATCCCCCTGTACTCCAACATGGCCGGAGTCCTTCCCCTGGTGGAGGCCCTCGCCGACAAGGGACTGGCGATGGGAACGATGCTCGCCCTCATGATGTCCGTCGTCGCTCTCTCACTCCCTGAGATGATTCTTCTGCGCAAGGTTCTGAAGCCGAAGCTGCTGGCCGCCTTCGTCACCGTTGTCGGCACCGGAATCCTGGCCGTCGGCTATCTGTTCAACACGTTTCTGTAGGAGGGACACGATGGAAGTGAAGATTCTCGGAGCCGGCTGCCCGAACTGCCGGACGCTGGCCCGACGGTCTCGTGAAGCCTTGGAACGGCTCGGCAGCAGCGCCACGGTCCAACTGGTCGACGACGACTACGCGGCGATGGCAGAATACCGCATCATGAGCATCCCGGCGCTCGTCATCGACGACGAACTCATCTTCAACGGACGCGTCCCGAACGTCGAGTCCCTCGTGAGCATCTTCCAGGGGCATGGAGCGTGACATCGTCACCGCATGTCGGAATCGAAGCGATGGAGGGATCCGTCGTCGAACGCCTCTCACTTCTCGACCGATTCCTGCCCGTCTGGATCGGTGTTGCCATGGTTCTCGGTCTCGGCTTGGGAAGGGTCGTCCCCACGCTCAACAACTGGCTCGACGCGGTCAAGATCGATACCGTCTCACTCCCGATCGCTCTCGGCCTGCTGGCGATGATGTATCCGGTGCTCGCCAAGGTGCGGTACTCGCGCATTGGCGAGGTCGCCACGGACCGCACACTGATGATCGCCTCTCTGGCGCTCAATTGGATCGTCGGTCCTGCACTCATGTTCACCCTCGCGTGGCTCCTGCTCCCCGACCTCCCCGCCTACCGCACCGGGCTCATCCTCGTTGGCCTGGCCCGGTGTATCGCGATGGTGCTCATCTGGAACGACCTTGCCGACGGACATCGTGAGGCCGCCGCAGTCCTCGTGGCGCTCAACTCACTGTTTCAGATCGTCGCGTACGCGGTCCTCGGGTACTTCTATCTCGCCGTACTCCCGGGATGGCTCGGCCTGGAGACACACATGGTCTCGATCTCGATATGGGCGATCGCCAAATCGGTGCTCATCTTCCTCGGGATCCCCCTGGTCGCAGGATGGCTGACCCGGCTGTGGGGCGAGGGATTCAAGGGTGTCGAATGGTACGAGGAGACCTTCCTGCCAAAGGTCGGTCCAATCGCCCTCTGGGGGCTGCTGTTCACCGTCGTGCTGTTGTTCGCCCTCCAAGGCGAGGCAATCACCTCTCAGCCCCTCGACGTCGCCCGCATCGCCCTGCCACTGGTCGCGTACTTCGCCATCATGTGGGGTGTCTCGTTCGCACTTGGCCTGCGCCTGCGCCTCTCCTACCCGAAGAACGTGACGCTGTCGTTCACGGCTGCCGGCAACAACTTCGAACTGGCCATCGCCGTCACCATCGGCATCTTCGGTATCTCTTCAGGCGAGGCACTCGCCGGCGTCGTCGGCCCTCTCATCGAAGTCCCGGTCCTCGTCGGTCTCGTGTACGTCGCGCTGTGGGCGCGCCGCCGCTTCTATCCCATGGCAGTACCACGATGAGCGGGTCCAACCTCATACTCGATCTCGCCGCAGTACGCCGACGAGAACGTCCGCCCGAGCGATGACCCGCCGGCGAAGAAAGCCAAGAACCCGAAGCTGAGACCGACCGGCGGTACGGGTCGCCCCTATTTGCCGACCAGGCCTCTCGCGAAGAACACCAGGTTCGCGGGACGCTCGGCGAGCCGCCGGGTGAGGTAGGGATACCACTGGGATCCGTACGGCACGTACACGCGCAGCGGGTACCCCTTGGCCACGATCTCCTGTTGAAGCGTCTCTCTGATCCCGTAGAGCATCTGGAACTCGAAGGGTTCTTCTCTCGACGCGGCCAGCGCATAGGTGCGCTCGATCAAACGTTCGTCATGGGTCGCCACGGCGGGTGTGGTTTCTTTGGCGGCCATCAGCGTCTCCAGCAGGCGCTCGAACGACTCGTCGACCTCCTCCTTGGATTGAAAGGCGATGTCGGCGGGCTCCGCGTAGGCGCCTTTGCACAACCTGATGTGCCCCCCAAGCCGAATCAGTCGCTCGAGGTCGCGAGCGGTGCGACGCAGATATGCCTGCACAGCAATACCCAAGTTCCCGTGAGTGCGCTGAACCGTCTCGTAGAGATCGATCGTGGTACCGGTCCAGGTGGACTCCTCCATGTCGACCGTTACCGACGTACCCACCTCGGCCGCCTTGGTGGCGAGTTCTTCGAGCGCCGAGCGTGTCTGTTCTACATCGAATGCCATACCGAGCTGCGTCAGCTTGATGGAGATGTTGGCATCGAGACCCTCTGACGCGATCCGGTCGAGGATCGCGAGGTAATCCTCTTTGGCAGTTTTCGCAGACACCGCGTCGTGCACGTCCTCGCCGAGATGATCGAGCGAGACCATGGCACCGGACTCGTTGAGCCGACGGGCGACGGCGACTGCGTCGTCGAGGCTCTCGCCGGCGACGAACCGAGTGGCAACGGAGCGTCCGGCACGGTGTTCGGTGAACAGCTTCTGGACCACCTTCCGGTCGGTCACCGCCAGGAGACCCTTGCGAAAGAGTGTCGACACTCCCTACCTCTCATCCAGCCGGGCCGCCTCACCCAGATCCCGTGAACGATTCGCTGCCGCCGCTACCGCGTCTTCCACCAACGCTCGGAATCCTCGTCCCTCCAGGACGTGCATCGCAGCGGCGGTTGTGCCGCCGGGAGATGTCACCTGCGCACGGAGTTCGAATGGCCCTTTGTCCGTCTCCACGAGAAGTGCCCCCGCACCCTTGATGGTCTGATGGACGAGGCGCTCGGCCACACTTCGGGAGAGTCCTTCTCGGACGGCTGCTTCCGTGAGCGCCTCGGCAAGAAGGAACGCGTAGGCGGGACCCGTGCCGGATACCGCGGTCACAGCATCCAGGTGGTGCTCCTCCATCGGGATCACATTGCCGACTGCCTGAAGCACGATGTCGGCGTGCCGCATCGAACGCTCGCCTGCAAAGCGACCCGGAGCGATCCCGGTAATGCCCTCGTCGACGAGCGCCGGGGTATTTGGCATCGCCCGCACGACGGGCACTTCCCCAAGCGCATCCTCATAGAGACTCGTTGCCACACCCGCTGCGAGGGACAGCACGGTCTGGTCCGTGCCGACGGTGCCGACGACCTGAGAGAGCAACCGCGGAACGGAGCGCGGCTTCACCGCGACCACGATGACATCGCGACCGTCGATCACGGCGACCGGGTCGAGACCGACCTGGCATCCGTACCGATCAGCCAGCTCTTTGCCTCGCTCCTCTCGCCGCACACCGAGGGACAGTTCACCGGGCTCCCAGGAGGCACGTAGCAGGCCGGCGAGGAGCGCCTCACCCATGGCTCCGACACCGAGGATTGCGACTGTTGGATGTGTCATCTGGGCGATTATACGGGCCCGAGGTCAAGATCCCCGTCGAGACGTTGGCGAACCAGCCCGAGGACGGCAGCGACCGCACCACGGTTGTACCCCTCCGGGATGATCAGGTCCGCGTGTACCTTCGACGGCTCGACGAACTGCAGATGCATCGGTCTGACCGTCGCCAGGTATTGCTCGATCACCGAGCGCATCGTCCTACCGCGCTCTTCGATGTCTCGCTGCAGGCGTCGTAACACTCTCAGATCCGGGTCCGTATCGACGAACACTTTGAGATCCAGGAGAGCACGAAGCTGCGGGTCGGCGAGAACCAGGATCCCGTCCACGACGATCACCGGAGCCGGTTCGACGGTGACCGTCTCACGGGACCGCAAATGCGTCGTGAAGTCGTAGACAGGCTTCTCGACGGAATGACCGTCGAGAAGCCTCTCGAGATGCTGGACGAGCAGTTCGGTCTCGAGCGAACCGGGATGGTCGTAGTTGATCCTGGACCGTTCCTCGAAGCTGAGCCCTTCGAAGTGCCGGTAGTACGAGTCGTGCTCCAGGACGGCGACTTCCCCGGCCCCGACCTCCGCCACAACGGCGGAGGCGATCGTGGTCTTGCCCGACCCGGAGCCGCCCGCAATACCGATCACCAGCGGCTTGTTCGCCTCGGGGAAAGGGAATGCGCTCTCCACGGCCGCCAATGTAGTCGCTACCCATCGGTCGTCGGCCGTCGGGGGCTTATCCCTTCGTTCACAGCAGCACCAACGATTGCGGACACGGAGGAACGTCAGCCGCAGCCGCCGGCGGATGGGCCGGCCTTGGCTGCCAACTTCACCTTGGGCGTGAACTCCAGCTCGTACTCTTCGGGATCCGGATTCGCCGCCGGGTATGCGTCACCAAGCGCAGACGCGAAGACAAGACGGAGCTGATCGTCACCCACGACGCGCATTGCCTCCTGCACTTCTCGTCCACCGAACGTCTCCAGCCACTCGTTGATGCCACCTTCGAGGATGTACACATTCGGCACTTCCTCCGCGACGAGCACCTTCCACGCCTCGGTTGCAGCGGTCTCGTCGTCGCTCATCAGCACCACGGCGGTCTTGGCCGGGTTGTCATTCAGCTCGGGTGCCAATGCATCGACCGCGGCGGGATCCGGATCGACGTGGTGCGACCAGGCGAGATGAAACAGGTTGTATTCCGACTCCGGACGCACATCGAGCATCACGAGTTTCACCTTGTCGTTGTTCATCAGTTCGAGAAGCTCCCCTGGATGGATCTGCACTTCCCGGTTCGCCAGCACCTGGTTCTGTTCTTCCGCCATACGCTCCCACCGCTGCTCCCAGCCGGGCTGGCCGATGAGGATGATCACCAACGCGGCAAGCACGAATACGCCCGCGCCCACGAAACGGGCCTTCGGCCGGCTCTTCGGGTCGATCCCGCCAAAGCGTTTCTCAAACCACTCGGCCCCCCAAAAGAACACGAGGGCGACGACGATGACCAGGAGGACTGCGGCACCAGTGGAGATTCCAAGCCACTCGGGAATCGTGAAGCGCCCCATGTCCCAACCGAACCAGAACTTCTGGAAGGAATCGACCGTCTCACCGAACGCGAAGATTCCGGTCATGATCCCACCGAGATAGAACATCCCGTCAACGCTGCCGGTCGCCGCTGCAGTCGCCGACGTGCCCGGGCAGAAACCACCGATCGTGAACCCGACACCCATGATGATGCCACCCACGATCCCGGGCCACAGGTAGGTCGGATCCACGAACACCTTCGTGTAGTCGAGGATGCCAATCCCGGATGAGAAGAAAATGAGGGTCATGGCGGTGATGATTGCCGTGAACATCACTTTCAAGACGCGCATGTCCTTCAGGTAGAACTGTGCCGCAAGGTTTGGCGAGTAGGCAAACCCCGCCTGTTCCAACGCGGCACCGAAGAGAACGCCGATGACCAGATACAGCCCGTAGGCGAGCCACTTCCCGAGTTCCGCTTCGATCGGGAACGGGGCGATTGCGAATGTCATGACCATGTCGACCCCCTCAGTTCCAAAGCCTTCGGACGAACCACGCCACTGCGTAGCCCCCGGCGAACATCGCGAACATGAATGCCCAGCTGCCTACCGAGAGCACGGCCCCTCCAGACAGCGCCTGACCTGAGGTGCACCCTCGAGCGAACCGGGCCCCGAACCCCATGATCGTTCCGCCGACGAAGGCGAAGAGCCAACGAGTCTTCACCGAGATGTTCGGCCCTTTCCCGGTCCTGATCTTGAATCGACCGCTGAACCAGGAGGACAAAAACCCCCCTATCGGCACTCCAACCAGGAGTGGAACGATCCACAGATCGAGGGGGTTCTTGTTCCCACCCGCGTAGTTCGCGAGGTAGGCGGTACGGTCGACATGCCCCGGGACGATCAAGTCCTCGATGAATGCCCAGATCCGCTGGAAACCACCAGAGGCCCCGAGCCCATTCCCCGTGATGAAGAACGCAGCAAAGAGCACCAGGCCGAGGAGCACACCACCGAGATATGGGTTCATCCACGGCTTCTCCGGGCGCTTCTTGGTGAGCCACGATCGCGCGGTGGCGGTGGTCATGTCGTGACCTCCTCTTCATGGACTTCGATGGCCTCCCATCCGGAAACCATGGCCCGAATGGCGGCGAGCGGAGTCGCTCCCGTGGTAGTCAGGTAGACGTGCAGAATGATGAAGGCGGCAAACAGCCACGCTCCGAGCGCGTGCACCGGTAGCAGGAACGCCAGCCCACCGAGGGCCGCCGTCGCTCCCGGCCACTGCTGAGCACCCCAGATCATGATCCCGGTGATCATTTGCAGTGGCAACAACACATTCAGAATCACGACGTACGTCATCTGTTGCAGAGGATTCATCTTGTGGCGGGCGTCCTTCTCGAACGGGTGGGGTTCACCTCTGAAGATGCCCTGCACGTAAAAGGTCGCCTGGCGGACTGCCTGGTCGAAGAACCCTCTCGGCCGCGGGATGTACTGGCGAATCGCACCGCTGGCAACGTGCCAGATGATCGACAGCAATGCGTTGGCCACCAAGATGGCCGCCATCACATTGTGGGTGATCACAAGCCTCGTAAAGCCTCGAGGATTCACGGCACCTGGCCAGTGGATGATCGCACCCGTGACCACCAGCAGGATGATCGCCACGGCCTGCAGCCAATGCCAGAACCGCTCATACGGTTCATAGATGTGCACGAGCACGGTCCTCGGCTTGGCCTTTCTCAACTTGAGTCCGAGAAGAACCCGGAGGGTGCCGTGCAGACTGATTCCGAGGAGTGTCAGGATGAGCAGCACCCAGCCGAACCAATCGATCCAACCACCCGAATCGCTTCCCAACACCCCGATGTCGGCCTCCGACGTCGTCGGCTGATACCAGAGCGTTCCATCTTCGGCCAGTTGCACCGAGCCTGTCGTCTCCGTATTCGTGTCTGAGACGAAGTGCGGTATGACTCCGCCGGGCACATATGCCGCGAGCTGCATGGACGCAGCAAGCCGGGAGTCTTTCGTATGGCACGTCTGACAATCCTTGGTGACGAATTCACCACCGGTCACACCATGAGCCACGGTGAAGGGCTGAATCTCCGAATCGATGCGAGGATCGGAGAGACCAATCGCCTCGAGCCGACTCTTGACAGCCGCCTCCTTTTCCGCCGTGTCGATCGCGAGTTCTCTCTCGGCGACGACTCCGTCGCTGTTCGTATCGAACGCTGCCACGATTTCAGGTCGGTATGCACCCCCGGCCAGGAACGCGGCTTCGAGATCCCTCTGGCGCACAGGACGCGCAGGATCGCCGTATACCCAAAACCATGACGACACCAGGTTGTACGGGGCGAGGCGAGTCTCGCCTTCCTCACCGACACGCTTCAGGATGACCGGCTCGTAGCCGGTGATCAGCGCCGAGGGGTCACCCGGCACCCCCTCGATGCCTCGGTTCACCACCGCCGGAGTGCCATCGGTGTGGATGACCGTCCAGTCGTACTGTTCGGCGGCGGGCCCGTACATCTTGGGGATATGGCATGTCTCGCATGCAAGCTGCTCCATGTGTCGGTCGGCGAAGGGAAGCCACTCGTGTGCCTTCTCGATACCGTGACATGACTCACAGGATCGCATCGTGTAGTCGAACTCCGGGGCGAGCGTCCCCTGGGCGCTTCTGCCCTTCGCCAGCTCATGGAGAGGCCAGGTCAGATAGTCACCGATGTCGGCCCTACGGGCATCGAAATCCAGGTAGTTCGGTCGCGCCGTCTCGAGATAGATGGGGTTGTTGAGCGAGTGGTGGCAGTCGGTGCACTTCACCAGGCGCTCGGCGTGTACGTCCCACGCCCGGTTCAGGTCCTGTTTGTCGGCGAGATTGAGCGCCGATTCGGAGATCTGCTGTGCCGAGAAGACCTGGCCTGTGGTCAGGGTCTCCCATCCGCCGGTCGTCGAACCCACTTCGTCGAGCGGTCGGGCGGAGCTGTGAACGACCCCATGGCATGTTCCGCAGTTGTCGTTCGAGGGGTCCTGGATCCTGACGTATTGCTTCGCCAGTTTCCCATCTTCGTCGAACGCCCCGGGGTTCCACTTCCAGGCACGGTCCACGGTCGAGGTCACGATCCCGCTTCCGTTGAGCGTTGCCGTGTTGGCCCATTCGAACTGTCCGGCGGCGAGCTCACGCATCCTGGAGGCGTTGTCGGGTTGCGGTATGTGGCAGAGGAAGCAGTTGAGTTCCTCGACACCCGACGCCTTCCAATCCCAGGGCACGATCTGGCCAGAGGCCGAATCGACGACGTGTGTCTCCGGATCCCCGGGGATCACCGCCAGATCGCCGAGCGGAGATCCGTTTCGCGACGTCGTGGCCGGACCGCCGCCAGGATGGCGGTAACCGAGCACTTCGATCCAATCTGCGGTGCCGAGGTCGAGTCGCTCGTCACCTACGGCCGACAGATACCGATACGTGATCGGATTCCACTCACCAAACCAACCAGGACTCGTATCCCAGGGCCGGCCTGAGGGGCTCAACCCCGGCTCGGTCATCGAAGCCAGCCCCTGGTCGGAATGGAAGTCGTGATCGGCGATGAACTCGGTGTCGTGGCACTGTCCACATGTCTGCATCGTGGAAACTGGTCCGCCCGAATCGAGCACATTCTGACCGTTCTGGTCCAGCAGTTCGTACTGGGGATGCACGGGGCTCACGTCGGCGGCTGCCGGTCTCGTCATCGCAGCGAAGGTGGCGGTCAGGAGCGCGGTGGCAACCAAGCCGACTGTCACACTCCGGCGAACGGTCTTGCGTCCCATCACTTGCCTCCCACGAGACCGAGATCGACCCTGCCACCAGAGAACATCGGGTCACCGGGATAGCCGAGCGCCTCCCAATCGAACCTGCCTCCATCTCCGTGGCAGCCGTTGCACTGGAGAGCCTTCTCTGCAGGCTGCACCATGTGGGTGATCGGCCACCACATGTCGGTGCGGGTGAATCCGTACTCGCCGCTGTAGTCCAGTCCGGTGATCTCCGCTCCCAATCTCAAGGCCGTTGGCCAGTCGAAGTCGACCCAATAGCCGCCCTCACCGGCCAACTTCGGCTGGATCAGGATGTTGTTGACGGTGTCATACGGCTGCTTGGCACGATGGACCTTGAAGGGCCAGATCTTCGATCCCGGATCTGTGATGCCACCGTTGGGCTTGTTCAGCGGGGTAGGGCCATCGGTATCGATTGGGTCACCCAGCAGGTATCGATCGGCGGTTCCGTCGTTCCAGGAATACTCGGGCGTCACCTTCGTGTCGTAGACGAAGCTGCCCTTGATCTTGAGGTATGTGTAGTGATCCTGCGGGATACTGTCGCTGCCGGCTGTCGACCAGTCCCACCACATTTTCGTCGGGTCCTTCAGCGCGTACTCGGGGACATGGCAGGTCTGACACGCCACCGCGTCGGTGTGACCGTTCAGGCGCTCATCCTCGTGCGGTTTCGAATCGTGGCAGTCGGTACAGAAGATCTGATTGTGTGTATCGAGTGCAACCGACGTGGCGGTGCCCTTGATGTTGTGGTCCTCCGTCTTGTGACAGTCGGTGCAAACGAGGTCGTACTTGCCCATGTGGACGTCGATGTTCTCGTCCGGATAGATGAGCGTGTCGTCCAGGTCGCCGTGTTTGACCCCGTTGCCGCCCCCGCCCTCGAAATGGCATTGGCCGCAATTCCAGCGTGAGGGATTCGCGACGCTCTGCGCGGCGACGGTGAGGTCGGATCCCTCTACGGGGTCGCCGGACTCCCCCTTGGCGTACGCGTCGGATTGGTTGTGGCAAACGAGACAGTCGATGTTGTCCTCGTTCGTGAAGTCGAAGTTCTCGTCCGACCATCCGTAGCCGGCATGGCAGGTCGTGCACTTCGGCCAGTTCCCCTGCACACCGAGACAGAAGTTGTTGATCGAGTTCTTCTTGCCGAACGCAACCGGTTCTTGCCGACCTGCGATGGGGACGGGATCGTTCACCCATGTGAAGTGCTCCGAGTGGAGCATGTCTTCACCGGCGTCGGGATGACACTCCAAACAGGCCCGGGTGACCTCCTGGCCGGTCTCGTACGTGCCGGGCATCAAGGCCGTGTGGTCGGTGTGCCCCAGCTTCTCCGGGACGTGAGACCACGGGTCACTCGGTGCTCCAGGACTTCGCAACGGCACGAAGATGATGATCGGAACAAGGATCACCACCAAGATCGCGATCAGGCCGATCAGGAAGTCGCGTCGAAGGAGTCTCTTCGATGCCTTCTCGTCTGGAACGTGTCCGGGATCCTGCATCATAACCTTGACCCCCGTGTCGGATCGCGTATCAAGAAGTAGTCCATATCACTCTACTACCCCCGGGGGTACCCGGAATCCACCCGAAGGTCCTCTGTGAAAGGGCCGAACGTCCCTACCTCCAGGACACCCTCCCCGAACACATGCACTCACCGCCATGCGCCGAATCTCCGTTGCAGCGTTCTCGATCGTGATGTCGGCATGCACAGGTCTCGGCGCGGTGGACGCGCCATCGCACCCCGCCGGCTACGGCTCCTGCCATCTCGCCCGCCGTTCCGCAAACGGGAGTGATCCTCTACGACGTCTCGAATCTCGTGGACGAAGTTCGGTCCGGCATCGTCACGGTGACGCAGAACAGAGCCACCATCGACATGTTCCTGCGCCGAGACCTGAGCGAGTCGGGTACCGGCACTGGCATCGTCATTGAGGGTCACATCCTCATCAACTTCCATGTCATCGCTGGAGCGGGCCAGGTGGCGATCGTCGGAGAGGACGCCCGGCCACAGGCGACAACGAGTACCAGCAGCGGTTCGGACTGGCGACGAACCAAGGTGTGATCGACGAAGCCGTGCTCCCAACCGCTCCGGCCGACATCACTGGCCTTCAGGTCGGCGACCTCATCATCGCGCCGAACGGAGAACAGGTGACTGATCAGTCGGCCTTCGAGGTAACCATCTCCACACCGCCGAGCTTGGGAACGTGCTCCTGCTGACCGCCGTCCAAGGCCGACAGCGAGGCACGATCGCCGTCACCGCCGACGAGCGCTGAGCCACCTTCCATCTCGCCCATCGAGGGGATATGCCGAACGCAGGAGGACGTCGGGAGTGTTCCAGCGCGTGTTGGGTTCTCCCCCATCGGCCCCGCCCCGGTCACGTTTCCTGCCAGGACGGCCGGCAAAGAAGAGAAGTCGTCCAGCCATCTCCTCCCTCCTCAGGCGGAAGCAGAGCTCGGCCGTCGAAAAAAGCCCGCCGATCGAGCAGCGTTCTGTGCCAAACTGACGCCACCAGAGAAAGGAGGTGGTCTTGGTAAACAGTTTTGACAGGACTCTGGAGGTGGCCGGCCGCTGAAGCGGCCACACTGTCGCTTCTCTCAGGTAGCGACTAACAACCGGACCACCGGGACCTGGAGATCCGCATGCTGGTCCTCATGCGGCGGCTCACTGCCGAAGTGTCTCCGGGTCTTTCTTCGTTTTCACGCAAGAGAAAGACCCGGCCTTCGAGCCGGGTCTTTCGGGAGGGAAGTTGCACTCTTTGTCGAGTTGCATCCACATCATGCGCTCCCACCATGAGAAGAGCCTGAGAGGAAGGTGAGAATCAGGTGAGAACCGGGATCTCGAACCCGACGACCGCACCGCCCCGATTGAACGCGAACACCGTGCCACCGTGGTTCACGACGACCTCCTTGACGATCGACAAACCAAGCCCGGACCCGGGCAGAGACCTTGCTTCGGTCGCCCGATAGAAACGGTCGAAGACGTGGGCAAGATCCTCGCCAGGAATTCCCGGCCCGCGATCGGCCACCTCGACCCTGCCCGGCGAGAGGGTGATCGTTATCGGCGCCTCCGGAGGGCTCCACTTGTGGGCGTTGTCGATCAAGTTCGACACGGCGCGCTGGAGCGAGTTGGGACGCCCCTCGATCTGCCCGGCATCACCCGACACTTCTATCGTCCTTCCGGTCCTCCGCTGTGCTCGCCCAACGACCTCGTTGACCGTCTCGGTGAGATCGACACCCTGCAACGGCTCGTCGCCCGCCTTCGGATCGGTCGCGAGCTCGACCATTTCCCCCACCAGGCTGCTCAACTCACGCATCTCGAAGGACACGTCGTCCATGAGCGCCAGCCGGTCGTCATCACCCATCCCCTCGGCCCGAGCAAGGAACTCGATATTGGTTCGCAGGCTGGTGAGGGGCGTTCGCAATTCGTGTGAGGCGTCGGCAACCAACCTGCGCTGTTGCTCACGCGAGGTCTCCAACGCCTCCAGCATCGTATTGAAGGCTGTGGCAAGACGACCGATCTCGTCGTCGCGGTCGACATCGATCCGCGCTTCGAGGTCCTGCGTTTTCGCAACATGCTCTGCGGTCGCGGTGAGTGCACCCACCGGCGCGAGGCTGCTGTGCGAGACGATCATCCCGAGACCCGCTGCGATCGCAATACCGCCGAGACCGACGAGGCCGAGCACCAAAGCAAGTTTGGCCAGTGTCTGATCGACCTCGGTGAGCGGGCGCGCGTACTGGACCGCCTGGCCGTTGCCGGCCGGGCCCGTCACCATCCTGAGGTGCAGACCGTCGACGAGGACATCGCGAATGATCCCATGCTCGGCGCCCGCGGCGATCGCGACGTCATGACTGGTGACCGGCAGCACGACATCCTGACCAACGGGAATCTCGCTCGACCCGTCGGCGAACACCACCTGCACGTATTGATCCAGACGAAAGAGATCACCGGCAGTGCCGGCGAGCAGCAGCGGACCCATCCGACGCATCATCCCGCTGGCACTCTCGATACGGGTAGCGATCGAGATACGGTCCAGGAGCGACTCGTCGATCACCGCACGCATTTGGGCGCGAGCCAGAAAGAAGGCTGAAGCCGAAACGAGAATCACGGCAAGTGCCACCGCTCCGGTGACCAGCATCGTGAGTCTCGCTCTCAGCTTCATGGCTTGCGGATCACATAGCCGACGCCACGCACGGTGCTGATGAGCCTCGGCTCGCCGCCTTCTTCCATCTTTCGTCGCAGGTAACCGATGTAGACATCCAGAGAGTTCGAACTCGTTCCGAAGTCGTACCCCCAGATTCGCTCGTAGATGACCTCTCTTGTCAAGACCACACCGGCGTTCAAGAGGAGCAACTCGAGGAGATCGAACTCGGTCTTCGTGAGGTTGAGCTCACGATCCCCTCTCATGACCGTGCGCGTCCGCGAATCGAGAGTCAGATCTCCCACCGTCAGCGTCTCGACCCCTTCGGCAGGAATGTTGCGCCGCAGGAGCGCCCGGATGCGCGCCAGCAATTCCTCCAACGCGAACGGCTTGACGAGGTAATCGTCAGCACCCGCGTCGAGACCGGCGACGCGGTCACGAACCTCGTGCCGCGCCGTGAGCATGAGCACCGGAACATCGTTACCGGTGGCCCGGAGCCGACGGCACACAGTGAGACCGTCGATGTGCGGCATCATGACGTCCAGCAGCAGCAAGTCGGGGATGTCTTCGATGAGCACTTCGAGTGCCTCGGCGCCATCCTTGACGGCGGATACGTCGTAGCCCTCGAAGCGCAGAGCGCGCTCCAGCGATTGGCGCACGCCCCGATCATCTTCGGCTATCAGAATTCGGGAACCACTCATGTTGAACAACTGTACCGGGGAGGCTTAGGAAGATGGTGAGAGGACAATGAGAAACGGGTGAGAAGGAGGCCGACGAGATCCGACCCTCGACCCGGTGCGATCCGCAAGATCCCTCTACCATCCGAGCATGGCACCGGAAGCCCTCATCGAGATGATCCGCTCTTCTGTGATCGGCGCCGATACGGCGATCGACGGTCCGTTCGGCCCTCGGCGAGTCACCTATGCCGACTACACCGCCTCTGGGAAGCCGCTGTCGTTCATCGAGGACTACATCCACGATGTGGTCCTGCCGTTCTATGCCAATACCCATACCGAGACGTCCGGAACCGGACTCCAGACAACTCGATTCCGCGAAGAGGCGAGATCGATCATCAAGAGATGCCTCGGCGGCAACGATGACGAGCACGCCGTCATCTTCTGTGGGTCGGGGTCGACCGGAGCGATCGACAAGCTGACCACGATCCTGGGCATCCGGATCCCGGCCGAGCTCGACGAGCGCCACCATCTCACAGACCACATTCCGTCAAAGAACAGGCCGGTCGTCTTCGTCGGCCCGTACGAGCATCATTCCAACGAACTCCCCTGGCTCGAATCGATTGCCGACGTTGTCGAGATCCGCGAAGACGACGACGGCCACATCGACCTCGGACACCTCGAGGAGATGCTCGTCGAGTACCAAGACCGTCCTCTGCGGATCGGCAGCTTCTCCGCCGCTTCCAACGTCACAGGCATCATCACCGACACCTCGGCGGTCTCGTCGATACTGCACCGTCACGGAGCCTTGTCGTTTTGGGATTTCGCGGCCGCGGCACCCTATGTCGCGGTCGAACTGCGATCCCCGGACACCCACGGTGACGACTACAAGGACGCCGTGTTCATCTCTCCGCACAAGTTCATCGGTGGGCCACAGACGCCCGGTGTGCTCGCCGTACGTCGAGACCTCCTCTGCAACCGAGTTCCGTCGGTACCGGGCGGGGGGACCGTCAGCTACGTGAGCTCGTTCGAGCATCACTACCTCCGCAACCAGGAGCACCGTGAGGAAGGCGGCACACCGGCGATCGTCGAGTCGATCAGAGCCGGACTCGTCTTCCAACTCAAAGAGGCGGTCGGGCCCGACGAGATCCGGCGCCGTGAGTCCGCGTTCATCCGCAGGGCAATCGATTCATGGCGAAACGATCCGAACATCCGCATCCTCGGCAACCCTGACGCCGATCGGCTCTCGATCGTGTCCTTCGTGCTGCGCGCCCCGGAACGCTTCGGAGTCGATCGGTGGCTCCACCACAACTACGTGGTTGCGCTGCTGAACGACCTCTTCGGTATTCAGGCACGTGGAGGTTGCTCCTGCGCCGGGCCGTACGGACATCGTCTCCTCGGCATCGATGACAAGATGAGCCGCCGACTCGAGAAGGAAGTCGAGGACGGCTGCGAGGTCATCAAACCGGGATGGGCTCGCGTGAACTTCAACTACTTCATCAGCGAGATTGAGTTTTCCTACATCGTCGAGGCAGTGCACCTCATAGCCGGCAATGGATGGCGAATCCTGAGCCAGTACGACGTCGACCCCGCCACCGCAGTGTGGCGGCATCGGTCAGAGACCGGCGCACCTCCGATGGCACTCGCCGACATCACCTACGACGGAACGACGATGGCTTACCCACAACGTCGGCTGGTCGAATCCGTCGATCGCCTTCCGACCTACCTGTCTGCAGCGCGTCGGATCCTCGGGCGCTCGCCGGCACCGTCCGATGGCCGGCCGATCGGCCTGTCACCCTCCGCAGAAGCCATGCGCTGGTTCCCCCTTCCCCAGGAGGCGCAGACCGTCATACGCTGATCCGCGTCCCGGTCTGCTCGCCCATCGAGCACAGGGCGCCCCACCGGCGAAGGGGATCACCACTCATTTCCTTCCCGAACAAGTTCCCAACGAAGTGATGCGAGAAAGGCCGGCGTGTCCGGCGTAGGTTTTCTCACGACATTCTCATGCTCCCTTCACACGCCGTTTAGCCCGGTACGCGATCGTGATTCTGGATACTCCTGAGAGGAAGCCCATGAGCATCAGATTTGTCACGCTGGTGACGACCTTCGGGCTGATCGCAGCAGCGTGCGGTGGAGGGGGCACGAGCGGTGACGCGGTGGCGTCGCTCGACGACACCACACCCGGAAGCAGCACCACGACGACGGCCGCGGTCGATTTCGAGCAGGCGATGCTCGACTTCACGGCATGCCTTCGTGAGCAAGGGATAGAGATCGACGATCCGACCGTCGACGCAAACGGCAACCTGCGGCTCTCGCGTCCCACCAACTTCGATCCCAACGACCGGGAACTCTTCCAGAAGGCACGGGACGCATGCGGTCCAATTCTCGAGCGAGTCGCCATCGGGTTCCGCCAGGAGGACCGGACACAGCTCGAAGACACGTTCGTCGAGTATGCGGCCTGCATGCGTGAGAACGGCTACGACATGCCGGACCCGGACTTCTCCAACGTCGGTGTCCCCGGATCCGAGAACGGTCAGCCTCGCGGACCCTTCGCCGATATCGACTCGAGCGATCCGGCCTTCATCGAAGCCAACGCCGCCTGCCAGAGTATCTTCACGAATCTCCCCGGCTTCCTTGGGGGGACCAGGGGCGCCATCGGACCGGGAGGGGGAGGCAGCTGATGGGACGAGCAGGACGCCGGATTGCCGCCATTGCCGTGATCCTGATCGCCGGAGGAGCCGGCATCTGGTACTCCCTCCAGGGTGGAACGGAGAACGCGACGGCCACGACCACCAGAACCCTCCGATTCGCGGAAGCGACGGTCACCGACCTCGAACAGACCGAGACCGTGAGCGGAACCCTCGGCTACACGTCCACAGACACGATTCTGAATCGTCTCAATGGAACCCTCGTCTCCTCCGTCGACGATGACTCGACCCTCGAGCAAGGAGACACCCTCTTCGTCATCAACGACCAGCCTGTCACCCTCCTGTACGGTGATTCGCCGGCGTGGCGTCCGATGCGAAAGGGCAGCGAGGGCGCCGACGTGACACAGCTGGAAGACGCGCTCGTAGCTCTCGGCTATGACCCTGACGGCAACGTGACCATCGACGAGGAGTTCACGTCGTACACCCGAACGATGGTCAAGGATTGGCAAGAGGACATCGGCGCCCCCGTCGATGGGATCGTCGACCTCGGCGAGGTCGTGTTCCTTCCCGGACCGGTGCGAGTCGCGGGTACGCTCGTTCAGCTGGGCTCAGGGGTCCATGACGGGACACCTATGCTGTCCACATCTTCGAGTGATCCCGTGGTCACCGTGACCCTCGACCCTTCGGACGAAGGACTGTTCGAAGTGGACGACCGTGTCACGGTGACGCTTCCCGACGGGTCTGACATGGGCGGAATCGTTACATCACTCGATACGAGCATCGGCCAAGGCGGGGCAACATCGACATCGGTGACGATCTCTCTGGACGATCCGAAGGCAACGGCGAGTTTCGGGAACTCGGTTGTCGACGTCAGCATCGTCACCGACGCGGCGTACGACGTGCTGGCCGTACCGGTGACCGCGCTGCTCGCACTCTCCGAAGGCGGATACGCCGTGGAGATCGACGATGGCGGTTCGACCCATCTCGTGGCAGTCGAGCCGGGCATGTACGCCGACGGACTCGTCGAGATCACCTCCGGTGAGCTGACTGCAGGCGACCGGGTCGTGGTTCCGTGACGGGGCCCACCGGCCCTACGGCCGTCTTGTCACTCTCCAATGTGGTCAAGACGTACACCGGCACACCGCCGGTACCGGCGCTTCGCGGCATCGACCTGCAGATCCGCTCCGGTGAACTCGTCTCCGTCGTCGGACCATCCGGCTCGGGCAAGTCGACGCTGCTTCACATCATGGGGACGCTCGACCGACCTTCATCCGGTCAGATCCATGTCGCCGGCTACGACATCGCCACACTGTCGGACAAGCAGATGTCGGCGCTGCGCTCGCGTCACATCGGCTTCGTCTTCCAGCAGTTCTTCCTTCTCAGCGACTACACGGCACTCGACAACGTTGCGGACGGCCTTCTCTACACAGGGATTCCGGCCTCGAAACGCCGCGAGATGGCCGTCGCGGCGCTCGAGCGTGTCGGACTCGGGCACCGTCTCGGCCAAGTATCGAACAAACTGTCCGGTGGCGAACGGCAGCGGGTTGCCGTCGCCAGGGCCATCGTCGGGAATCCGGCCATCGTCCTCGCCGACGAGCCGACCGGAAACCTCGACACGCGCTCCAGCGACGCCATCGTCGAACTCCTCGAAGACCTCAATACCGACGGAGTCACGATCGTTGTAATCACCCACAACCGCGAGATCGCCGAACAGATGCCCCGCCGCGTGGGCATCAGGGACGGCATCATCGACTACGACACCGGAGTCGCAGCCTGATGGCGAACGACCTGACTCCGTCCAAGCTGCACATCGGCGATGTGTTCCGCACGGCCACGGTGGGCCTTCGCACACGCAAGTTGCGTGCGGCTCTGTCGATGCTCGGCATCATGATCGGCATCGCGGCAATCGTCGGCGTGCTCGGACTCTCCGAGTCGAGCAAGTCGGACCTGCTGGCCAAACTCGATCGGCTTGGCACAAACCTCCTCACCGTGGAAGCCGGCCAGGGAATCGGAATCGGCAGAGGTGAACTTCCGGACACGGCCGTCTCCATGATCGAGCGGATCGGACCGGTGCAGGCCGTCTCCTCGGTCAGCAACGTCGACGCAAAGGTCTATCGCACCGACTACGTGCCCTCGACGCAAAGCGGTGGGATCACCGTCAAGGCGGCGAACCCGAACCTTCTCGACACGCTCCAAGGCACCGTTGCCGACGGCACGTTCCTCGACGAGCAAGGCTCCTATCCAACAGTTGTCCTCGGTGCCGTGGCAGCAGAACGGCTCGGGATCTCCAGCTTGGACGCCGGCCCGAAGGTATGGCTTGGGGATCAATGGTTCGCCGTGCGGGGGATCCTCGACCCGCTGGATCTGAGCCCCGATCTCGATCGTGCAGCGATCGTGCCACTGCAGGCCGCCGAAACCTACCTCGGCGCCGACGGGGTGCCGAGCACCGTCTATGTGAGAACCACCCCGGATCAGGTCGACGCGGTCATGGGTGTGCTCGCCGCGACGACCAACCCGGAGAACCCGGAAGAAGTGGAAGTCTCCCGGCCGACCGATGCTCTCGAAGCACGCGAAGCGGCGGACGATGCCCTCACCGCTCTCTTCTTGGGACTCGGCGCCATAGCGCTCCTCGTCGGAGGCGTCGGCATCGCGAACGTAATGGTGATCTCGGTGCTGGAGCGCCGATCCGAGATCGGGCTTCGAAGAGCTCTCGGCGCAACCCGGCGGCACGTGGCACTCCAATTCCTCGGAGAGTCGTTCTTGCTCTCGGCGGCCGGCGGACTGGGAGGAGTTGCCCTCGGCGCCGGGGTCACGGCCGCCTACTCGCAGCTGAAAGGATGGACGACGCTGATCCCGACGATCTCGTGGGTCGGCGGGCTGGGCGCCGCTCTGGCCATCGGAGCGATCGCCGGCCTATACCCCGCCATGCGGGCCGCGAGGATGTCACCGACCGAAGCGCTGCGAACCGGCTAGGGAGGGGTCAGTCGTCAGTCATCAGAGTGTTCCCACCACGGGTGCCGCGACGGAAGAGCTGATTACCGAGAACTGAGAACTCGCTGCTGGAGACTCACGGGCGTGGGAACCGGCAACTCACTGAACGCCGGCCGCCGGATTCACACCTCGCGGTGCGCATGCCCCCACACCGCGAACCACAACAGCCCCACGGTCAGAAGCACCGTCACGATCGCCGCCTTCGTGAAATCGCCCGGAGAGGCGTCTCGGGCAAGATCACTCATCGCAGAGATCAGTGACGTGGGCACCCACTCGGCCACGCCACGAATCAGACCGACCAGCGGAAGCAGCAGTAGGACAACGATGGAGATCAGGACCGTCCCAAGCGTGTTCTTGGACCGAGAGGACACGCCAGCGACCACCGACACGACGAACAAGAGTGCCAGGACCCCGTAGCCGATGCCGGCAAACATGCCTCCCGCGGGAAGACCACCGAGGAGCACACCTGTCTCATACCACGCCGCGCCGGTCCCCAGCAGGAACGCTCCGGTGGCTGCGACGACGCTGACGACGTACCGCGGGGCGAGCAACCGGGCCATCCCGTCGACGCGCGTACGGAGGAACGTTGCCATCTCCGGTTTCATCACGAACGCGCCGGCAGTGACGACCACCACGACCAGAATGCCCAGCTGCGCGATGTTCCCGACGTACTGGGCAATCCCATCGGCAGGAGTCGGGGGCGGCAGTTTGATGACCGCACCTTCCTGCAGCTGTGCGGTCCGGGCCAGAATCTCGTTGAGGTAGCGAGCGCTGAGGGGGCCGACAAACCCGAAGAAGAGATACACACCCACCAGGACGATCCATCGCTTGGTGCGCCACAATCGAAGCCACTCCAGCCGCCAGAGGTTCATCCGGTCAGCTCCAGGAATACTTCTTCGAGCGTTGCGGCCTCCGGAGCGATCGACACGACACGCGCCTCCGCTCCCGCAAGCACACCCGCAAGATGTCGCTCCGCAGCCTCCAGCGAACTCACCGACACGCGCACATCACCATCGCCGAGCACGGCAACATGCCGTACCCAGGCCTCCGATTCGAGAGCAACAACCACAGGC
Source organism: Gammaproteobacteria bacterium (assembly GCA_011682695.1). Taxonomy (NCBI): domain Bacteria; kingdom Pseudomonadati; phylum Pseudomonadota; class Gammaproteobacteria; species Gammaproteobacteria bacterium. The sequence continues at coordinate 19,054 of JAACED010000007.1, read as the reverse complement.
CCAATTGGAGGCCGAAGACGCACCCGGTACGCGGGTGCCGCCCGGCCGCTCAACAGTTCACCGATCGGCCCCTGGAACCGAAGGCGGCCATGATCCAAGATTCCCACCGTGTCACAGACCTCTTGTACATCGGAGAGGATGTGACTCGAAAACACGACGGTCGCTTCTCCACGAATCTTCGTAACGAGATCCAGCACCTCTCGACGGCCGGCCGGATCGAGTGCGGCCGACGGCTCATCGAGAAGAAGCAGTTTTGGTTCGGCCACGACGGTTGCCGCAAGTCCGAGGCGTTGAAGCATGCCGCGTGAGTACCCGCCAACCTTCTGCCCCGCCGCGTCGATGAGTCCGGTCAGCTCCAGAACCTCTCCTACGCGTGACTCGGCGATCGAGCGCTCTGACAGGTTCCGAGCGAGATCGACGACCTCTCGACCGGTCAGCCACTTGTCGAACTGCGGGGTGTCCGGAAGCACGGCCCTCTCGGCCAGAGAAACACCCAGATGCACCGACCCGGCCGTCGGGCGCCGCAGTCCGGAGAGGATCGCGAGCAGCGTCGTCTTGCCCGCGCCGTTCGGCCCGACCAATCCGTACACCGAGCCCTCACTCACCTCGAGATCGATCCCCACCAAGGCGGTCGTGGAGCCGTACTCCTTGACGAGGCCGGTGGTCTGAACGATCACGGACTTCCCTCTTCCCGGCCGATCAACAGATAGACGATGCCCCCGGCGGGCACGGAGATGATGCAGATGACCGCCCACAGCCACTTGGGGAGATATCGCACGTTCGATCGGGCGATATCGATCCAGCAGTAGACGACGAAGGCGAGGGAAAGCGCTATCACCGGAGCCAAGGCTGCCCACGGAATTGCCAAAGAACTTCCTTTCGTCGATCACCAAATCATAGCCTTGCAGGAACGGCCGGATATGGTGAGCCTCGATGGACCTGCCCGACTACATCCAACGCAACCGCAGCGCGTGGAACGACTCCGCCGGCGACTACGTCGCAGCCGGGGAACGCAACTGGGCGAGCGAACCGTCGTGGGGTGTCTGGGACATGGCCGAGACCGAACTCGGGCTCCTCCCCGACATCGACAGCAAGGATGCGCTCGAAGATGGTTGCGGGACTGCGTACGTCTCCGCTTGGCCGGCCATCCGAAGAGATCTGGAAGGCCCGCAAACGGACGTGATCATTCCGATTTCGAGTGTCGGATCCCGGATGGACACAGATGCACGAGCACGTCGACCACCTCGGGGAACGCCTCACGAACCTGTTCCATGACGGCCCTGCTCATGCGGTGCCCCTCCTCGACGGTGGCATCGGGGTCGACTTCTGCGTGCAGGTCGACGAACACCTCCGACATCGAGCCTCGGGTCCGAACCGAATGACATCCCTGCACACCCTCCACGGTGCTCACGACCCGGCAGACTTCGTCTGCTTCGAGACGTGCCCGATCCGAGAACGTCGCTTCGGCACGTGCGAGAACGGAGATCGCGGTGCGTACGATGGCCAAGGCCACGAGAAGTGCGATGATCGGGTCGGCCGCCGGATAGCCGAGCCGGACGGCCACGAGGCTCCCGATCACACCGAGGCTGACGATGATGTCCGAGGCGGTGTCGCTGGCGTCGGCGAGCAAGAGATCGCTGCCCACCCGCTTGCCGACGCGACGCTCGCATATCGTCACCCCGATGTTCACCGCCAGCGTCACCAACATCACGATGAACGAGATCGAGGTGACGACGGGTGGCTGAGCACCGCTGGTGAGTCCTTCGATGGCGCTGCGGCCGACCTCCCATGCAACGACGACCAGTACCCCTCCGATCGCTGCCGCAGCGTACGTCTCGTACTTGCCGTGGCCGTACGGATGCCCCTCATCCGGAGGTCGCGCGGCGATGGCCATCCCGAGCAATCCGATCACGTTGGACAATCCATCGAAGAGTGAGTGGAACCCGTCCGCGGTCATCGCCACCGATCCCGAAACCACCCCGTAGCCGAGCTTGGCGCCGGCGACCGCCAGATTCAGGCCGAGAACGATCCACAAGGTCTTGCGTACGGTGTGGATTCGTTCGGCGCGCACGTTCACGGCCCGCAGGATACCCACAGAGAGGCACGCCTCACACGGGTCGGAGCAGCTTCCACAGGGCGCTGGATCCGTACCAGGGAACCTCTCTGCTGCTCACCGGTGGAAGGCCCTGCCGATTGTGACGGCAGACACCCGAACGATCACCTGGCCGCCGGCGTGTCGGGACAGGACGCTGCAGCGTCGTTCCACAGCGTCCACGACATGGAGTAGGGACGCGAAACGATCCGAGGTAACAGGCTCTCATGGCGATCAGTCCTCCTTTTCCACCCCGATCGGCTCATCGGACCACAGGCGACGCAACTCCTTGCTGGACTCCATCAGCTCGTCGAGAGTCCCCGCGGCAGAGACACGGCCCCCCTCCAGCACGATGATCTGATCGGCCTGCCGAAGCGCTGCCCGACGGTGGGACACGACGAGACTGGTTGCCTCTTCGCGATCAGCAAACATACGTTCCCACAGGGTGCGTTCCGTATCCACGTCGAGTGCACTCGACAGGTCGTCGAACACGTACAGCTCCGGTTGCCGCACAAACATACGTGCCGCTGCAGTGCGCTGGACCTGTCCGCCGGACAGTCGAACTCCAAGCGCGCCGATCTGCGTCTCCAGGCCTTCCGGCATGGCGGCGACATCCGGCTCGAGTACGGCGGCATGCATCGCCGCGACCATCGCATCGTCATCGACCGGCAAGCCCATCGCGAGGTTGTCCCTCAGGCTCATCGAGAACAGCAACGGGATCTGCGGGGTGTATGCGCTGCGGGGCGGCACAAAGAACGTAGCCGGGTCGTCGACACGACGACCGTTCCAGAAGATCTCCCCGCCGCCGGCATCGAGCAGTCCCAGGAGTGCCCTCACCAGCGTCGTCTTGCCGGCACCGATCCTCCCGGTGATGACTGTGAAACTTCCCCGCTCGAGCGTCATGTCGATGTTCTCGATCCCGTTGCCGGTCCCGGGGTATCGATACGTGAGTCCGCGCACCTCGAGTCGCTCGAGAGGCTCTCGCTCCGGAGGGTCGGGGAGGGGCGGGACATCGCCCGTGAGATGCAGCGTTCGGGGCGCCACCATCCGGTCCGCTGGTGCGCCTTGCAGCAGTTCATACAGACGATCGAACGCTACAGACGACTGGCGAAGCCTCGCGATGAACAGCCCGATGAAATGCACCATATCGGTCGCGAACGTCAGGAAATACACGAAGATCGCGAAGTCGCCGACCGTAAACGTCCCCTCGGGGCTCATGGTGCCCGCGGCCAGGATCAAGATGATCCCGGTCCCGATGTTGACCGTGTTCCAGAAAATCGATTCGAGGATCGCGGTGAACACTCGATCTCTGACCGCGACGACCTTCCGCTCGTCGTTGAGTCTGCGGAAGTGGCCGATCATGCCTTCTTCGGCCCCGGCCACCTTGATCGCCTGCACCGATCGGAACATCTCCCCGATTGCACCGGTCACGCGACCGGTCGCTTCACGAGCCGCTATCCGGTACGCGCGAATACGGGTGCCCGCTCGCTCGGCGGCAACGATCACCAACACCAACGGGATGAAGACGATGAGAGTGATGTGCGCGTTGATCGACGACAGGATTCCCACCGCAACCGCTGCGAACGTCACCGTGCCAATCATGTCGGTCGTCCACGAAATCGTCTCCGCAACTTGATCTACGTCGTCGCGGAAGCGACTGATCGCCTCCCCCGGCGAGTCGGGGATCGCACGAGCGCCGGGAAGTTCGAGGATCCGCTCGAGCAGATTCCTGCGGAGTAACGCTGCGACTCGGAAACGGAAGTTCTCGTCGTTGAACATCCCGAACTGGATGACGCAGACACGGGCGACCGCGTAGGCGCCGAGGAACGCTATCAGCGTTCCCACGGTGAAGCCTGCCGTCTGGTCTCCGGTGATGCGGTCGAAGAAGGCCTTCGTGATCAGCCCAGGTATCACCGGCATTACCCATACCGTCGCCCATGCGGCAACGTTCCCGAGGTAACGAACCGGCTGTGACCGAATCAGCCTCCACATCAGATGGAGGGTCAAGCGGTCGCGTTTCATTCGAGCACCTCCTCCATGCCGGCCCGCAGGAAGAACGAGAACCGAGAGTCGGGGTCTTGCGCGAGTGCTTCGCGGCTTCCGAACTCCACGACCTTGCCGCCTTCGAGGATGAGGATGTCGTCGGCGCGCGTCACCGTTGAGAGCCGATGGGCAATCAAGATCCCGGTTCTACCGGCCATGAGACGGTCGACGGCACGCTCGATGAGTTGCTCGGTTGCCGGATCGAGCCTCGACGACGCCTCGTCCAGAATGACCAGGCCGGGGTCTCGAAGGAAGATGCGGGTGAAAGCGAGAAGCTGCGCCTCGCCCGCGGACAATCCGCCGCCTCCGGCCTCGAGAGTCGTGTCGAGACCCTGGGGCAGGGCCTGCACCCACTCGGACAGCTTGAGCTCGTCGAGGACCGCGTGGATCTGCCGATCGTCGATCTCCGGGGCGAAGAAGGTCAGGTTGTCCCGAACCGTCGCATGGAAGAGCTGGACGTCCTGCGTGACCATTCCCACCCGCCGGCGCAAATCCGCCATATCCGTGTGTCGCAGCGTCACGTCCCCAAGCGTCACCGTGCCCTCGACGGGGTCATACAGGCGCGTCAGAAGTCTGGCCAGCGTCGTCTTCCCGCTGCCGGTACGCCCAAGTACGCCAAGAACCCTTCCAGCTCGAAGCGCAACGGTGAGATCGTGCAGAACGATCTCGCCGGATCCGTCGTCTCCATCGTGGTAGGCGAACGAGACACCCCGGAACGCCACCGAGAGCGCACCGGCGGGAAGCAGCATCGTTCCGTCCAGCGGCAGACGCGACTCGAGGGCGAAGAGGGCTTCGACCCTGGTGAGGGCCGCGGAAGCCTTCTGAAGATCCTGCATCTGGGTGCGAATGCGATCCATGGGCTGTCGCATCAGTTCGCTGTAGGAGAAGACCAGGTACACCGAGCCGATGCTCAACGCCCCCGCTCCGAAGAACCTGGAGCCCAGCCAGTACACCAATGCGGTGAGCGCAGAGAACAGCAGGACGTTGGTCGACCACAGATGTGCCCACCCCATGAAGCCACGAACGGAAGCGGGGAGCCATTCGCGCAGGTGCCGGGTGAACCGCTCGACGATGAACGCGACACCACCGTTTGCCCGTGCGTCCTCGGTCCCGCCGAGTTGCTCACCAAGGAATCCGTAGAACTCGGCGCTCTTCTGACGAACGCGTTTCCACCACGGCATCGCAACAGCCTGGATACTCACCATTCCTACGAGCGCCGTCACGGCGAACACCGAGATCCCCATGCCGATCCACACGTTCTCTCTGAACAAGAGCACCAGGATTCCGAGGAGGAGCACCAGGTTCCCGGCGACGTGGATGACGAACTGGGAGAAGAAGTTCGACAGGGCTGTGATGTCTCCGTCGATCCGCTCGATGAGCTCCCCAGAGGTGTGGGACTTGTGGAATCCCATGTCGAGGTGAAGGAGATGGCCGGCCAGATCACCACGCAGTTCGTTCGTCGCCGCCCACCCCACCGTTTCCGCCAGGAAGGTGGCAAAGACGGAGAATGCCTGTTGCGCCACCGCCAACGCCATGAACACCACCGCCAGGACAACGAGAGCAGAACGAGGCGAACCCGACGTTGCTCCGTCGATGAATCGTCGCACGATCTGCGGATTGACCAGCTGAAAGGTGATCCCCGCGAGTAGCAGCAGGGTGAGCGCGACAACACGACCGCGCAGCGGCCGCAGATAGCCAACGAGCAGAGTCAGATACCGACGAAGCATGAGAGGAGAAGGCTACCGGTCGGCACCTCCGGGAACGGCCGAATATTCTCCCGCCACCCACCCACACCTCCGCCGAAGGGACGTCGACAACCCGGCGTACAGGGAACGCGCTCGCCGTAATCGTGCTGTCATGAAGGGGGCCAACAGCTTGCAAATGCAAGCACATAGTGCGATAATGCAAACAATGGCAAACTATTCCCGGATCCTCGGGTTGACCCACACGGAGTGACCATGTGGTCCTCCAGGTGATACAGAAAGGGAAGCGATGACCGTCTACGCACCACCCCTCGACGAATTCAGCTTCGTCCTCAATCACCTCATCGGCATCGATCGCCTCACCGCGCTTCCTCGCTATTCGGAGCTGGACGCCGATCTCGTCGACGCGATCCTGAGCGAGGCGGGCAAGTTCCTGACCGAACAATGGTTCCCCCTCAATCAGCCGGGCGACGAAGTCGGTTCCACGTTCGCGGATGGTGTGGTCACCACACCAGAAGGCTTCAAGGAAGCCTATGAGATGGCCGCCCAGAACGGATGGCTCAGCGCCCCCTTCGACGAAGCACACGGTGGCGGTCAACTCCCCCAGGTCATCGTCGCTGCGATCACGGAGATGCTCGATTCCACGAACGCCAGTCTCTCGATCATGCTCGGGCTCACCCAGGGAGCCGCGCACGCGCTCATCGAACACGCTTCCGACGATCTGATCGCGACGTTCGTCCCGAAACTCGTGTCTGGTGAATGGTCCGGGACCATGAACCTCACCGAGCCCCAAGCCGGATCGGACGTTGGAGCGCTCACCACCAAAGCGATCCCTCAGCCGGACGGCACCTACCGGTTGACCGGTACGAAGTCATTCATCTCGTGGGGTGACCAAGACATCACCGAGAACATCATCCATCTGGTACTGGCCAGAACGCCCGGCTCCCCCCCAGGCACCAAGGGAATCAGCCTGTTCGTCGTGCCGAAGTATCTCGTGAATCCAGATGGATCGCTTGGCGAACGCAACGACGTGAAGACCGTGTCGATCGAGCATAAGTTGGGGATCAGGGCCTCGGCAACCTGCGTGATGGCGTACGGAGACGATGGTGAAGGTGCCGTCGCCTACATCGTCGGCGAAGAGCACAAGGGCATGTACTACATGTTCACGATGATGAACGCGGCCAGGGTCGAAGTGGGCATCAGCGGCACCGGCATCGGCGAGGTCGCCTACCAGAACGCCGTGCAGTACGCACAGGAGAGAATTCAGGGACGACCTATCGGTGCACCCAAGACCGTTTCCGTCGCGATCATCGAGCACCCGGATGTGCGGCGGATGCTCATGACGATGAAAGCGAAACTCGACGCGATGCGAGCCATCGAGCTCACGAACGCACTTGCCTTCGATCTGGCCACAAGCCATCCGGATGAATCGGAACGGCAGAAGTATCAGCTCTTCGCCGAGTTGCTCACCCCGATCACCAAGGCGTGGCTGACCGACATGGGTGTCGAGATCACCGGTCTGGCCTCGCAGGTCTACGGTGGCATGGGTTTCATCGAGGACAGCGGTATCCCTCAGTACTACCGGGACGCTCGTATCGGCACGATCTACGAGGGAACCAACGGCATTCAGGCCATAGATCTGGTGGGACGGAGACTCCCCATGGCGAACGGAGCACCGATCATGGGCCTCATCGGCGAGATGAAGGCGATCGACGGCGAACTCGAAGCTGCCGGGGAGCGCTTTTCGGCCATTCGCACCAATCTGGCTTCGGCGGTCGAAGCGGTCGAAAAGGCAACAGGTTGGCTTGCGGCGAACGGGATGCAGGATCCCAACCAGGCACTCGCTGGGGCAACTCCCTATCTCCGCATGCTTGGATCGACGCTCGGGGCCTACTACCTGGCACGAGAGGCACTCATCGCGTCCGCGCTGCTGGACGAGGGAGCCGAGAACAAGGAGTTCCTCGAAGCGAAGATCGTCACTGCACGCTTCTACGCCGAGCATCTCCTTCCCCAGGATACAGCACTCATCGGAGCGGTCACTGCAGGCAATGATCTGCTCGCCGCTCTCGAGCCCGAGCAGTTCTGAACATCGGACTGCCCGCCGGGTGAGTCTCGCCGGAAGGACCACAAGTGAATGAACCGGCGCGCGGGCCGGCAACGACAAGGAAGACAGGGAGCCCGCGAGCGATCCCGAAGCGACCTCCTGCAACCAGTCGACAGGCCGTCGGATTCCGATCCCCGTATCATCTCGCCGGTGAACGACAGACTGCGAATCGGACCCGACGGGGTCATCCGATGCTGGTGGCCGGGGGACGACCCCCTGTACATGGCCTACCACGATGACGAATGGGGCTACCCGGTCACCGACGACCGGGCCCTGTTTCAGAAGATCAGCCTCGATGCCTTCCAAGCAGGGCTCGCCTGGATCACGATTCTGCGCAAGCGGGAAGCCTTTCGAGAGGCGTTCCAGGGATTCGACATCGAGGCGGTGGCCTCCTACGACAGCGAAGACGTCGAACGCCTTCTGGCGAACCCGGGCATCATCCGACACAAAGGCAAGATCGAAGCGACGATCGCAAACGCCCGGCTTGCTCTGGGGATGATCGACGAGTTCGGATCCCTGACGGAGTACCTGCGGCGGTTTTCACCGACTCCCGGACCTGCCCCCACCTACGACATCCCCGCCGTCACCGAAGAATCCAAGGCACTGAGCGCGGACCTGCGCAGCCGGGGCTGGAGATTTGTCGGACCGACCGTCATCTACGCCTTCATGCAGGCCGTCGGCATGACGAACGATCACCTCGATGGCTGCTCGATCAGGCCGGCCGTCGAAGCGGAGAGGCTGCGATGACCACCCCTTCCGTCCGCCTGCGGTCTGTGGCGATGCCGACCGAGCACGGCGGGTGGGGCTTCACGCTGGAACCGATCATCCTGGGGCTTCTCATCGCGCCGTCGGCAGCAGGATGGGAAATCGCGGCGGCCGCACTCGGCGTCTTCTTGGCTCGACGACCCGTCAAACTCTTCTCCACCGACGTTATCCGTGGTCGATGGCTTCCCCGGTCCACCGCGGCACTCGCAGTCGCGGCCGTCTATTCGGCCGTGGCAATCGCCGGCGCCGCCGGCGCCCTCATCACCACACGCGGCCCGTTCTGGTGGCCGCTGCTCATCGCAGTGCCCCTTGCGGCCTTCTCGCTGCGCGCGGACGCCCATAGCCAAAACCGTGCGCTGGCCCCGCAACTGACCGGATCAATCGCCATGGGATCCACCGTGGCGGCGATCGCGATCGGAGCAGGATGGGAGTGGGCCCCGGCGTTCGGCCTCTGGCTCGTCCTCGCAGCAAGAGATATCGCCGGAATCGTCCTTGCTCGGGGAATGGTCCGCAGGTTCAAGGACAAGCCCGTTGATCGAGCGCGAATCTACACGGTGCAGCTCGGCGCTCTCGGAGTCGTTGCAGCAGGTGCCGCCGTCGGAGTGGCCCCCTGGCTCGGTGCGGTGGCGATCGGCCTTCTCGGCATCGTTGCGGTCGTCTCTCTGACGATGCCGCCGGTCCCGGCCAAGGTCATCGGTTGGACGCAAATGGGTGTGGGCCTGATGGTCGCGCTGGTCACCGCCATCGGGGTCCGGATCGGTTGGTAGTGCCTTGGCAGGAAGAACGTTGAACCCTGGGCTCCTAGGTACCCCTGGGGTACCCCTGAGCCCTGGGTTCGGGAGTGTGGGGGTTGGCCGTACCCTCTCGCCACCGTCTGGCGGTAACGAGTGCATGCATGGGGACCCCGCTCCGCTGCGGTCTGGCGCGACATCCTGCACAGACGCACGGTCCCGCCCGCGAACCGCTCTGGCAGACTCCGCCAGTTCCGGTGCCGCCATACTCATCCTCACATGGTGATCGGACCAAGCTTCGATTCGGTGCTCGCCGCCGCCCAGACGGGAGCCAACTGGGCGTGGGAGGCCCTCTACCACGACCTTGCCGGACAAGTTCTCGGTTACCTCAGATCGCGGGGCGCCTCCGACCCTGAAGACCGCCTTGGCGATGTATTCCTGCAACTGGCCCGAAACATCAAAACGTTCAAAGGCGACGAGGCTGCCTTCCGCTCCTGGGTCTTCATGATCGCCCATCACCGTCTCATCGATGAACGGCGGCAACGATCCCGGCGCAGAGAATACCTCCTCGGGGAGGATCGCGAACTCGACGCAGCATCAGACCCTCAGCAGCCCGCCGAAGCTGAAGCCATGGCGGGCCTGGCCACAGAAGACATCCGACAGATGCTCGAAGGCCTCTCACGAGACCAATGTGACGTCCTCACCCTGCGCATCATCGGGGGTCTCACCGTGTCGGAGATCGCACACATCCTGAAAAAACGTCCCGGAGCGGTCAAGGCGCTCCAACGCCGAGGACTGAACGCCCTCCGAAGAAAACTCCCAAAGGACGTACCCAATTGAGGCGCTCGAACGGTAACAAACACGAGATGGCAAAGTTCCACAACCTCAGCGACCAGGAGATCGAAGCGATCCTCGACGGGAACGCTCCTATCGAACTCGCTGATGTCGCAGCGCTGGTCGAACGGATACGGGTGACCGGTTCCGAATTCATCGATGACGCGACCGGCGCACGGCATATCGCCGCGGCTGCGGAAGCTGCCCGTCTCTCCCCAAGCCCGGCTCGAAGCCGGGAATCAAAGAGATATCAATGGAGGAGACGTACCGTGTTTACGAGTTTCTTTTTCACCATCCTGGCCAAGCTATTGGCCGCATCTGTTGCGCTGGCCGCAGTGACTGGTGGTGTCGGCGCCGTCGCAAATCAGTCGGCGCCCGGCGATCCGTTGTACGGAGTCGACATCGCTCTCGAGCACGTCGGCCTGTTCAACGGTGGTACCACTGAGCGGCTGCAGGAAGCACAACGACTCATTGTCCAGAACCACGTCGCAGAAGGTCTCGAGTTCGCAGGTAAGGCGATCGGAAGACTCGATCGTGATCGAGGTCTCGAACAGGCGGCTTCGGCGCTGCAGGAGGCGGCCGAGCATGTCGCCGCCCAGCGCGCCAACGCCGAGGCCTACCAGGCCACGCAGCAGTATCGGGATCAGGTGGCCGAGATGCTGCAGCGCATGTCTCAAGAGATGAAGCAGAAGCAGATCAACGTTCAACACGTGGCGGAGACGGCACGTCAGGTTCGAGAGGCAACCTGCGAAATGACCCGGCGAGCCACGCACGGACCGGAATCGGTGACGACGACCACCGTTCCTGAGGCTCCGACGATCACCGCCCCCGAGATGCCCACGACGATGCCCCCGACATTGCCAACGATGCCCGGTTTGGGCAGCGGCTCCGGTGGGTTGGGCGACAACGGTGGAGCCATGGGAGGCACACATCCGTAAGTACCACTTGTGACCATCCACTCGAGAGGGGCGCCCGGCCGGGCGCCCCTCTTCTCTCCATCCAGGTGTGGTCAGCGGTGGCGCACCGCCGCCTGAGCGGACGCCAGTCGGGCAACCGGCACCCGAAACGGCGAGCAACTCACGTAGTCGAGGTTCAGCCGATGGCACAGGTCGATGGATGACGGGTCGCCACCGTGCTCCCCGCAGATTCCAACTTCGAGTTCCGGACGAGTCTTTCTTCCCGCATCGACGGCGAGACCCATCAACTTGCCGACACCGGCCTCGTCGAGGCTGGCGAACGGGTTCTCTGGCAGGATCCCTTGCTCCAGGTAGCTGATCAGGAACCCGGTCTCCGCGTCGTCTCGGCTGATCCCGAATGTCGTTTGGGTCAGATCGTTGGTCCCGAAGGAGAAAAACTCGGCATGCTCGGCCATCTCGTCGGCGGTCAACGCCGCACGCGGGATCTCGATCATCGTGCCGAACTTGTAGTCGACCTCCATACCCTGCTCTTCCATGACCCTCTTGGCCTCGACCTCCAGCACCGAGCGCTGCCGCTTCAGTTCGTTGACGTGACTCGTCAGCGGGATCATGACCTCCGGGTGCGGATCTACGCCTTCTCTCTTGACCTGGATGGCGGCTTCGAAGATCGCCCGAACCTGCATCCGGGTCAGCTCCGGCATTTCGATTCCGAGCCGCACACCGCGCAAACCCAACATCGGGTTGGATTCGTGCAGCGCTTCAGAGCGTTCGAGCATCCGCTCCTTCTCGGTGATCGCCGAATGGATCGCATCACTTTCCTCACCAGCGACGAGCCTGGCACGCAAGTCGGTCAGCTCGGCCTCCAGGTCCTCGTGGCTCGGCAGGAACTCGTGCAACGGCGGATCGATCAGCCGGATGATCACCGGAAGCCCGTCCATGGCCCGGAACAGACCGGCGAAATCATCTCGCTGGAACGGGAGCAACACGGCCAGTGGCGCCTCGCGTTCCTCCGCGGTCTTGGCCATGATCATCTCCTGCACGTACGGCAACCGCTCCGGCTCGAAGAACATGTGCTCGGTACGGCACAAGCCGATGCCTTGGGCACCATACGAACGAGCTCGCTCGGCATCGCGCGGGTAATCGGCATTGGTCCAGACGTCCAGCCGACGGATCTCGTCGGCCCACTCGAGAAGTGTCATCAGCGCCGGGTCGGAGATGTCGGGAACCTTCGTATCCAGGCGGCCGATGAACACCTCGCCGGTCGATCCGTCGATCGACATCCAGTCGCCCTCGTTGATCGTCTTGCCGCCGACCGACATCGACCGAGCGTCCATGTCGATATCCAGCTCCGAAACGCCGACCACTGCCGGCTTGCCGAACTGTCGGGCGACGAGAGCAGCATGTGATGTCCTGCCACCCCTGCTCGTCAGAATGCCGTTGGCGGCAAGCATGCCGTGCACATCGTCCGGTTTGGTCTCCGGACGAACCATGATCACCTGTTCGCCTTCGTCGATGGCCCACTGCTGGGCCAAGTCGGCGTCGAACGCGACCACACCCACAGCAGCACCAGGCGAAACGTTGAGACCTTTGGCAACGAGCGTGCCGCTTTCGGCGGCGGCAGCGCGAGCGCCCGCCTCGAATTGTGGATGCAGGAAGAAGTCGACCTGCTCGGGCGAGACCCGCATCACCGCTTCTTCCTTGGTGATCAAGCCCTCTTCCACCAGGTCGACCGCGATCTTGACGGCAGCCTGCGCGGTGCGCTTTCCGTCGCGAGTCTGCAACAGCCACAGTTTCCCGCGTTCGATCGTGAACTCCATGTCCTGCATGTCGCGATAGTGCTGCTCGAGTTTCCGAGCGATATCGCTGAACTGCTGCCAGATCTCCGGCATGTCGTCTGCGAGTTTCTGAACGGGGTCGGTCACCCGACCACCGGCAACGACATCCTCGCCTTGGGCGTTCACCAGGTAGTCGCCTTCGATCGTCTTCTCACCTGTCGTGGCATTGCGCGACATGGCAACACCCGTCGCAGAGTCGCTGCCCATGTTCCCGAACACCATCGTCACGATGTTGACCGCAGTACCCAGATCATCTGCGATGTTCGCGGCCTTGCGATACGCGAACGCCCTGGGACTGTTCCAGGACTTGAATACGGCCTCCGTCGCCAGCTCCAACTGCTGGTAGGGATCTTGAGGAAACTCGATGCCCGCTTCATCCCGAACGATTTTCTTGAACTCGGCGACAACATCCTTGATGGCTTCGGGTGGGAGTTCGGCATCGTTGGTGACACCGAACTGGCTGCGGTGTCTCGCCAGAACCTCTTCGAACGGTTCGCCGGACACGCCGAGCACCACGGTCCCGAACATCTGGATGAGACGGCGGTACGAGTCGTAGGCGAACCGAAGATCACCGGTGAGTCGAGCAACCCCCTCGACGACCTCATCGTTCATGCCGAGATTAAGCACCGTGTCCATCATTCCGGGCATCGAGAACTTCGCTCCGGAACGACAGGACACGAGTAGCGGGTTCTCCGGGTCGCCAAACGTCTTGCCGGTCTGCTCCTCCATGGCATGCAGCGCGGTCAGCACCTCCTCCCACATACCCGGTGGGAACGAACCGCCCGCGTCGAGGAACGCGTTGCAGGCTTCAGTGGTGATCGTGAACCCGGGTGGCACCGGCACCCCTATCCGGGTCATCTCCGCGAGGTTCGCCCCTTTACCGCCGAGGAGTCCCCGAACGCCTTCCCAAGAACCCGCGTATTCTTCTGCGTCCGCTACCTCACCGAACGCGTAGACCCATTTCGTCATCGTGATCTCCTCGAATCTCTGGCTGAAGGGCAGCCGCGACAAACCGCAGCTCCGGCGGCTCCGGTGCTGGAGGCCATGCTACCGAAGGACGTGGCCGGAATCCCTATTTGCCTTCGCACGGCGAAGGACCCCCTCTTCCACCAACGGTTCCGCGCGAGCGGGTCACCCTCAGCCCCCGTTTCTCCTCGAGGCAGACCTCCTGCGCAGGGTCAGGCAAGAACCCGCAGATGCCGAAAACCTGCCGTTCCTGTCCCAAGCCGTGTCGGCACGCGCGAGTATGGACAGAAGAGCGGCCAGCGGATGGTCGCGAGGAAGGAAAGCTCATGGCCAAGAAGATCCTCATGCTCGTTGGGGATTTCGCAGAGGATTACGAAACGATGGTGCCGTTCCAGGCGCTCCAGATGGTTGGTCATACCGTGCACACGGTGTGTCCGGACAAGGAGAGCGGAGAGCAGATTCGTACCGCGATTCACGACTTCGAAGGCGACCAGACATACAGTGAGAAACCGGGGCACAACTTCACCCTCAACACCACATTCGCCGACGTCGATCCTGCCGACTACGACGCCCTGTTGATTGCAGGAGGACGGGCTCCGGAGTACATCAGGCTGGACTCGAAGGTCATCGAGGTCACCCGACACTTCGCAGAGCACGGCAAGCCCATCGCTTCGGTCTGCCACGGCGCCCAGGTGCTCGCGGCAGCCGGCGTCATCAGTGGTCGGCGAATCTCCGCCTACCCGGCCGTAGGACCCGACGTGACCAACGCCGGAGCGGAGTACGCAGACATCGCAATCGACGATGCGGTCGTCGACGGGAACTTCGTGACCGCACCGGCATGGCCGGCCCATCCGAAATGGCTGGCGATGTTCCTCGAACTTCTAGGCACGAAGATCCTCACCGGCTGAGCGAGAGCGAGAGACGCCCGCACTACACGGGCGTCTCTCGAAAACACCCCGCGTCGTCCCGTGAGTTCTGCCAGCATCGGCGCATGGACGGTTATGAAGCATCCACGTACGGCGACCGTATTGCCGACGTCTACGACGATCTGTATGAGCAGCACGATCCAGGTGACGCCGTGGGGTTGCTGAGCGACCTCGCCGGTGCCGGTCCTGTTCTCGAACTGGGAATCGGCACCGGCAGGATTGCACTACCGCTTCGTGCACGCGGAGTCGAAGTCCACGGTGTCGACGCATCCACGGCGATGGTCTCCCGGCTTCGCGAGAAACCTGGAGGCGCGGACATCCCCGTTGTGATCGGCGACTTCGCGGACGTACCCGTCGAGGGTTCCTTTTCGCTGATCTATGTGGTATTCAACACGTTCTTCGCGCTGCTCACCCAAAACGACCAGGTGCGCTGCTTCAGCCGGGTCGCCAACCACCTCTTGTCGGGAGGACGTTTCCTGATCGAGGCGTTCGTCCCGGATGTGACCCGCTTCGACCGAGGCCAGAGGACCCACGTAACCGAGGTAAAGCCGGAATCGGCCACGCTCAACGTGGATCTGCACGATCAGGCGAACCAGCTGGTGCACAGTCAGAAGATCATCCTCTCCGAAGACTCCATCGACTTCTTCCCGGTCGCGATTCGCTACGCATACCCTGCCGAGCTGGACCTCATGGCCCGGCTGGCAGGCCTGGATTTGGAGCATCGGTGGGGGGACTGGAAGTGCCACCCATTCACCGCACGCAGCGAACAACACGTATCGATCTACCGGAGACCGGAAACGTGAGGGTCACCGCCCTGACCGGGCGAAGTACCGGTAATCCTTCGTCGCGTGCCGTCTCCCACCCCAGACCCATCCGATCCTGACGAAGGCTTGCACCACGACATCACCGCCACGAATCATCCCGAGCACATCCAGGCTCCGGTCTGCATGGCCGGCGCGCCCCGGCGCACGATCCTCATGGGTACACAACCCGAGGTTATGTGCGGGCAGTCGAAGCTCCGCCGGTCGCGGCCGAGCCACGGCCAGGTCGCGTGGCAATGAGAGGTGGCGTGAACAGCGCGAGAAAGACGACGTTCAAGACCACGTTGCCGATGGCGCCCGAGGTGATCGACACGATGACGTCCACGACGAACCAGACGAGCAAGCCGACGGTCAACGCCCACCACGTCGAGGGCAGGGCACTCGTACTCCGACCGCCGAGCAGGATGAGCATCATCGCCGCCCATCCCATCATCACCGCGCCCGCCACGCCGATCGCGAACGACGCAACCTCGCCGGCAGGAGCCTGCAGCTCACCCGGGAGATAGACGAAGTCGAAGATGGCGCCGAGTATCCCCGTCGCTCCCGCCGCCGTCGAAGCCGCGAATCCAAACCCGGCCAGGGCAGTGACCCCAGCCGCCACGATCAGCCATCTCCTCCAGAACTCCGTCATCACTTACCTCCGTTTCCACCATACGGCCATGGGAATCGAATCGCCACGATCCCGTCAGAAGGCGGGTGCGGACGTTGCGATCCAGCCACGTGTACTGCCGGCATCCAGCGTCGAGATGGCGACGACGACAGCCATGAGATCGACGCCGAGGAACCGTCAGGACACAATCACTTGCCGTCTCCCGACATCCCGACGCCACCTACACTCGCTCTATGACCATCCTCGCGGTCGCCAATCAGAAGGGTGGGGTCGCCAAGACGACGACCGTCCAGACCCTCGGCGCTGCTTTCGCGGACCTGGGCCTCGATGTACTTTTGGTGGACCTTGATCCTCAGTCGTGCCTCACGTACTCCATGGGAATCGATGCCGATGCGCTCGATCTCTCGGTTCATGACATGATGCTGGACCGCACAACTGCAGGCAAGGCACGACTCGACCTCGAAGGGGCCGACTTGCTCCCATCGACGATCGATCTGGCGGGATCCGAGGTGCATCTGCTCACCAGAACCGGCCGGGAACACGTCCTCTCGAAGGCGCTGCGCCCGCTACGCAGCGAGTACGACCTGATCGTCATCGACTGTCCCCCGTCCCTCGGGCTCCTCACGATCAACGGTTTGACCGCAGCGCAGTCCCTCCTCATTCCTGTGCAGCCGGAGACTCTGAGCCGACGCGCCGTGGGGCAGCTACTCGAAACCGTCGACGACGTTCGGTCCTACACAAACCCGAAGCTCGATACCCTTGGTGCCGTGGCGACGATATACGACGGGCGCACGCGCCTTGCCCAGCGGGTGCTCCAAGAGCTTCCGGAGCAATATGGCCTCGAGGTCCTGCCGCCACCGATCCCCAAGACGGTTCGGGTCGCCGAAGCGCCGGAACTCGGCAAGACCGTCCTCGAGTACGCCCCTTGTTCGCACGCCGCGCAGGCATACCGAGAACTGGCTGTCACAATCCAGGAGCGCTTGTGAGAGAGGACCCTCAAGGAAAACGAGCCTTGTTCGAGATGCCACCCGTCGACCTGCCGGCCGAAGACGACGGGCGCGAAGCCGTCTTCTCCCATGAGCCGACTTCTTCAGCCGCAACGGTGCTCATTGAATGCTCATCGTGTGGGGTTGCAGTGAGAGCCCCGATCACGGACGCTCTCCGCCGGATCATGGATCTGACCCTCTGGTTTCCCTGGCGTCGGTACAGCAGATGGATGACGTGTCCTTCCTGCGACCGACGCACATGGTGCAGAGTCCGCTGGCTGGGCTGAGCCCCTCTTCGAACCCTGGGCTCGTAGGTACCCTGAGGGTACCCCTGAGCCCAGGGTTCAGGGCTTCTTGACGACCGGACGGTCAACTCCCGTCTGCGAACGCGTAGAAGAACCCGTCCCGAGACCCCACGTAGATCCGCCCCTTCCATATCGCCGGGGTCGACTCGATGCATCCGCCCACCGGATCGGTCTCCCACACCTGCACGGGAGCGCGGGGGTTCGTGAGGTCGTAGGCTCGCAGCGCCCCGCCCACCCCACAGTTCACCGCTTGGATCAGCGTGTCGTCCACGATCACTGGTGACGACCAGGCGTGCCAACCAATCTCGTCGCGCCACACGACCTCGCCGGTCTCGGTGTCGATCGCCAGGAGCTCCCCAGGGTGGGTGGCGACGTAGAGCACCCCGTCGCCAAGCGCCGGAGTCGCCCACACACCTCCCTCGTCATTGCCGACCGGAGGAACCGCAACCCCCCACAGCCGAGGGTCACCATCCGTGTACGGGTCGAGCTTGATGATCTGCCCTACCTCTCTCGACCGCTCGTTGAACCGCTGCATCTCGATGGCGACATACAGCATCCCCTCGCGATCGATCGTGATCGTGGCGTCCGTGTCGTCACCATCCCAATAGTCGAACACCACTGGGGCCTCCCCTTCGTCGATCCGGGTCAGGTCAAGCCCGACGACCCTCCCTGCCGAATTGGCGAAGTACACGCGGTTCTCGTATACGGCCACCGAGTTCTCGATGCTCTGCTCCCTTCCCAGCTTCCGGACGAGCTCGTCGGTGAAGACAGGAAACTGGATGAGCGGCTCGGGATTCACCTGTACCAGTCCGTCCGGACCGTACGACCGGTTGAGCCGGTACGCAAAGAAGTAACTGTTCTCGCCGCCTTCGAACAGGATGTCGTCGATGATCACCGGATCGCTGTCCCAGTCGTTGTTCCACATGCCGGCGACGACGTTGGCGTTGAGGGCCCACAGCTCGGTGGGAACATCACGATCGAGAGCGAGGACACGCAGGTTGTTGTCTCTCGATCCGAAGTAGTACAGCGGATACCCGTCCGGATCGAGCGAACCGGAACCCTTGACGAGATCACCGGCGGGAAATGGCAGCCTGGTGTCGGTCCCGGTATCCGCATCGATGAAGTGAACGGCCTTGTCGTAGGCACCGATGATGATCTCGGTGACACCGTCGTGACGCAACCAGACGACCGGCTGGCCCGTCCACCCCGTACCGCACCATAGGTTCGACTCTCCATGGACGGTCGACCGACCACACATTGCCGCATCCGGATACCTCCACAGAACCGTCGGCTTGTCGGGAACCGGACCCTCCCCGTAGAACGTGCGGCTTGGATTCCCCCTGAACATCGTCAGGCCATCGACGGACCCGACCTGCTTTCCGACCGTGCGGGCGTCACCAAAACGAGCAAGAGGAA
>JAACED010000006.1 GCA_011682695.1 Gammaproteobacteria bacterium | reverse complement strand
CGCACTCGGTACTTCGCCCAGAGAAAACCGAGGATCCCGCCGAACGCTACGCCGGCGGCCCCAACGATGATATCCATTGTTTATACGCTTTCTCAGAACCTTCACAACGCAGATGCCGAGCCCGCACGGGCCCGGCACACACACATCCGGTACTTCGATACGTCGGCGTCCTACCGTCGTCTCGTCCGGCCATCCCCCTTCGTTGCAGGTTCTCTGGTGTTTTTTCTCAGTTTCAATTTGTGTTCTTCATGTGTGTGTGTCGTCTGCATCGTACCGCATCAAACTCGCTGCGCACAGGGAGAGATTGTGCCCACATGGAGACGGCCGAGCGTTCACTGCTCCCGAGCTTCTTCTGCTTCCTCGGATTCCTCGGATTCGAGGAGCCCGACCGCTTCGAGCACCTTCGCCTGCAATTGGACGGCGACCTCCGGGTTGTCCTGGAGGAATCGCTTCGAATTCTCACGTCCCTGCCCGAGCTGATCGTTGTCATAGCTATACCAGGCGCCACTCTTGCGAACGATGCCTTCGGCCACCGCTACGTCCAGGAGGCTCCCGACACGAGAGATGCCCTCTCCGAACATGATGTCGAACTCGGCAAGGCGGAACGGCGGGGCAACCTTGTTCTTGACGATCTTGACCCGCACCCGGTTTCCGATCGATGTCTGACCGTCCTTGATCGTTTCGATCCTGCGAATATCGATACGAACCGACGAATAGAATTTCAACGCCCTCCCCCCGGGGGTGGTCTCCGGCGAGCCGTACATCACTCCGATCTTCTCGCGAAGCTGGTTGATGAAGATGGCGGTCGTCTGGGATCGGTGAATGTTGCCGGTGAGCTTGCGCAGTGCCTGCGACATGAGGCGAGCCTGGAGGCCGACATGGGAATCGCCCATCTCGCCTTCGATCTCGGCTCTGGGAACGAGAGCTGCCACGGAGTCGATCACGACGACGTCCAGGGCACCGGATCTGATCAGCATGTCCATGATCTCCAGGGCCTGCTCACCGGTGTCGGGCTGCGAGATCAGCAACTCGTCGATGTCCACACCGAGGGCCTTCGCGTAGAACGCATCCAGGGCATGCTCCGCGTCGACGAACGCCGCGATCCCCCCGTTGCGTTGCGCCTCGGCGATGATGTGCAGCGCCAGGGTCGTCTTCCCACTGCTCTCGGGTCCGAAGATCTCAACGACCCGCCCTCTGGGGACGCCTCCGATACCCAACGCCAAGTCGAGGGAGAGGGCACCGGTCGAGATCGAGGCCATCTTCTCGTGAGCACCGTCACTCATTTTCATGATGGCGCCTTTGCCGAACTGCCGCTCGATCTGCGACATCGCCATCTCGAGGGCCTTGTCACGTTCCACTTGCCTGCTCCCTTCTGGGTGTGATGTCACCGTACGGGGTCGGTGTGACAAATCACATACATGTCATCTTATTGCAGATGCGGCGCAGAGACTAGTCGAACATGTGTTCGCTTCCAAGCATGCCGGCCAAGGCGCTAGAAGGGCACTAGAAAGGAAACACCGCCATTTCCTCGTACCGGGGTCCGCCCGGGCCGAGATGGCTTCGATACAGGACGACACGATCGACGATCCACCCGATCCCGAGAGGAGCGACTTCCTCCAGGAGCCGGCGCACATCCTGGTGCGGACGGATCCGTGACAGGGTCAGATGCGCCCGGAACGGCCGATCCTCCGCTGGCAGCCCGGCGATCTCCACGGCCTGCTCCACCCGTGCGGCCAGACCCTCCAACCGATCCTCTCCTTGCGCAAAGTCGACCCACAGGACGGTTGCTCGCGAAGGCTTCGGGAACGCTCCGAGGCCGCCGAGACGGACGCGAAAGCCCTCGCCCAGGTCCACTTCGTCGAGCGCAGCCATCAACCGGTCACAGCTCGGGTCGTCGACATCTCCGAGAAACCGCAGCGTCAGATGCCAATTGCGGGGGTGGACCGGTCTTCCGGGCAGGGGATGCGCAGCATCGCGAAGGCGGGCGGCGAGGGCCTGCCGAGCATCGTCGGTGAGTGCGACGGCAACGAAAAGTCTCCCTACCACCACGATCCCGTGACCCCGAGACGCGCCAAGTGCAGCGCCGCCGTCGTCGTGTACGTGCGAATGCGTTCTCGATCTCCGGGAAGGTGCAGGGTCCGGGCCCTCGACCCCTCCGGAGTCCTGATCCCCACGACCATGGTTCCCACCGGCTTCTCTTGCGGTTCCGGTCCTGCGGAACCCGTGACCGAGATCACCACATCGGCGTCCAGACGCAGCGCCGCACCCTCGGCCATGGCCAGCGCCGTGCTCCCGCTCACGACACCGCTGCGCTCGATCACCTGCTCCGGCACGCCGAGCAGCGCCGTCTTGAGGTCCGTGGCATAGGCGACGACCGCGCCGCGAAACACACTCGATGCTCCCGGCACCGAGGTCAGCCGCGCGGCAATCATCCCTCCCGTCGCCGACTCGGCCACTGCGAGATGCCATCGCCGCTCCCCCAGGAGACGCAGCAGAACGGTTTCGATGGTGTCCTGGTCGGTAGCGAAGACTCGTGTCCCGAGCCTCGAGCGGACCTCCGCCTCGAGCGGGGCGATCATCGCTTCGGCCTCGGCCTCCGTATCTGCCTTCGCAGTGACACGGATCTTGATCTCGCCGCCGGACGCCAGGAACGCCAGCGACGGGTTGGCCGGTCCGTAGAGGTCGTCGAGGATCTCTGCCACCGTCGACTCACTCGATCCCCAGGTACGAAGAAGCCGACTCTTCAACATCGACGTCCCTTCCCTATCACGCCGCAAGCGGGGCAGGACCTCGTCCTCCAGCAGGGTCTCCATCTCCTCCGGCACTCCGGGAAGCGCGAAGATCCATGTGCCTTCGTGCTCGAGCGCGATACCCGGGGCGGTGCCTTTGGTGTTCTCGAGTTGCACGGACCCCTCGGGCCGTTCCGCCTGGCGAAGGTTGGCCACCGGCATTGTCCGTCCCAGCGCCGCGAACCGCTCACGGAGACGATCGGCGACCTCGTGCTCGAACACCATCGGTCTGTCGGTCGCCTCGCAGATCGATTCCCTCGTCAGGTCATCCTGGGTCGGCCCGAGACCACCGGTGAGGATCACCGCGTCCGCACGCGACATCGCTTCCCTGATCGCCGACGCGATCCGCGTCGTGTTGTCACCCACGACCACCTGGTAGTGGGCGTCGTGTCCCTCCTCGGCGATGCGTCGACCAATCGACGCCGCATTCCCGTTGACGATCTGACCGAGAAGCAGTTCCGTGCCCACGGCGACGATTTCAACGATCACTCCTGCACCTCCCCTTCCAGGTCTGGTCCGTATGCGCCGATGATCTTGGCGCGCACCCGTGCTCCCTGCACCCCACGATCGAGGGTGATCATCCCGTCGATCTCGGGAGCCTCTCTGAAGGACCGCCCGACCGGAACGCCTTCCTCCACCTGGTCGATGAGCACGTCGACCACCTCGCCGACCCGGCCACCCTGGCGCTGTGCCGTGATCCGTTCCTGGACCTGTTGCAGATGCCGAGTCCGCTCCGTGACTTCGATCGGATCGACCTGGTCGGGCAGTAGCGCCGCCGGTGTGCCATCTTCCGCCGAGTAGGGGAAGAAGCCGGCCCAGTCGAGACCCGCCGCCTCCAGGAAGTCGGTCATCGTCTGCACGTCGGTCTCCGTTTCGCCGGGAAAGCCCACGATGAAGCTCGAGCGCAGCGCCGCCTGCGGGGCAGCGGCCCGGATGCGCTCGATCAGCGAGAGATGCCGCTCTCCTCCCCCGGGCCGAGCCATGGCACGCAGGAGTCTCGGCTCCGCGTGCTGCAAACTCAGATCGAAGTAGGTGGCCACCACCGGATTGGACGCGATCTCCTCGATGAGCGACGCCCGTATCTCGGACGGATACAGGTAGAGAAGCCGGAGCCGGTACAGGTCCGCAGTTTCTGCGACGCGATGGACCAGGCCGACGATTCCATCCGGATCGCGCGTATCTCGCCCGTAGGCGGCGAGGTCCTGGGCGACCAGCACGAGTTCGGACACTCCCTCCTCCACCAACCGGGCCGCCTCGGCGGCGATCTCGGCCGCCGGCCGGGAGCGTTGCCTTCCCCGGAACGACGGAATCGCACAGAACGTGCAGACCTTGTCGCATCCCTCGGCGACCTTGAGGTAGGCATACGGCATCGCCGGTGATGTCCTTCGAACTTCGTGCAGAATCGCCATCGGCGACCTCTGGAGCGCGACCGGCTGCCAGTTCGTCATCTTGGCCAGCGTCTCCACGAGTTCGGGATATCGATCGATCCCGACGACGGCGTCGACCTCGGGAATGGCATCGCTGATCTCACTCCCATAGCGCTGGGCCATGCACCCCAACACCACCAGGCTCGCGTCCGGCCGCATGAACCGTTCTACATCGAGGATCGCATCGATGGATTCCCGACGGGCCTCATCGATGAACGCGCAGGTGTTGACCATGACGATATCGGCATCTTCCGGTAAGGACGATGCCCGGAAACCGGCGGCCTCGAGCAGACCGGAGACCTTGTCGGAATCGACCTGGTTCTTGGCGCATCCGAGCGTCGTCAGCCAAACCGAGGGAGAGGACATGGCCACAGGGTACCCCGGCACGGGATCAGACCGGATCCCTAGACTCGGTTACGAAGGAGCTTGCCATGCCCAAGATCGCGCTCGTCACCGGAGCATCACAAGGGATCGGACTCGAGCTTGCGGAGCGTCTGTCGGCCGACGGGTACAGCCTCGTACTCGTCGGGCGCGATCCACACACCCTCGAACTGGCCGCTGCTCAGCTCGAGCTGGATCAGCCGAGTCGCGCCATCATCTTCTCGACAGATCTGTCACAGCCGGGGGCGACCGAACGGCTCGTCGATCAACTCGGCGAGCGGGGTCTCGACATCGAGGTGCTCGTCAACAACGCCGCCTACGGCGCGAGCGGTCCCTTCACGGAGCTCGATCTAGACACCCAGTTGGGGATGATCCGGCTCAACATCGCGTCCCTGACGGAGCTGACCTACCGGCTCGCCGGCCCGATGCTGCAACGCGGCCACGGCAAGATCCTCAACGTTGCGTCCACGGCGGCGTTCGAGCCGGGACCGGGAATGGCGATCTACTACGCGACGAAGGCCTACGTGCTGTCTTTCTCAGAAGCGATCGCAGAGGAACTCCATGATTCCGGTGTGACCGTCACGACCCTCTGCCCGGGCCCGACGGAGACCGGCTTTCAGAGACGCGCCGGGATCGAGGCATCCCGTCTCATCCAGATCGGGATGATGAGCGCCCACGACGTCGCCACAGCCGGGTACGAAGGAATGCTGGCCGGCAAGAGGATCGTCATCCCGGGAGCGTTGAACAAGGCGACCGTCCAGGCGAATCGTATCTTCCCGAGGCGGCTGATGACCCGCATGGTCGGCAGAGTGCTCAGAAACCGCTGAGGCGACTTCGCCGCACCCGGTACCGGGTGCGCAGCGAGCCACTCCTAGAGAAACAGAGCCGGCTCCTCGAAGTTCTCTATCAGCACGGCCATGAAACGCCGGCCGAGGCCGCCGTCGATCACACGATGGTCATACGAGAACGAGAGCGGCGCCATCGGTGCCACCGTCACCTTCCCACCTCGAACGACCGGCCTGTCGACCGCTCTGCCGACCGAGAGGACCGCGGTCGTACCGTACGGGATGATGGGAGTTCCGAATCCTCCCCCCACGGCGCCGATGTTCGAGATCGTGAATGTCGCCCCCGCCACTTCGTCGGGTACGAGAGAGCGTTCCTTCGCCGAGTTCGAGAGGCGCAGCACCTCCGTGGACAGTTCGACCAGGCTCATCTGATCGGCGCTCTTGACGACAGGAACGATGAGACCGTCGGGAGTGTCGACGGCGATGCCGATGTCGTATCGGCGATGGAGTACGAGGTCGTCACCGTCGAGTGTGGCGTTGAATTCGCCAAAGCGCCGCAACACGGGGATCACCGCCAGCACGACCAGTGCTTCCAGCGGGATCTGTCTCTCATGACGCCTTGCGAGGGCGCTGCGCGCGGCAAGCATCCGCGACGCGTCCACCTCGTCGAACGTGGTCACGTGCGGGATCTCTCTCCACGAACGCTTCATGTGTTCAGCGATCGTTCGCCGCAGGCGAGTCATCGGGACCCTCTCTGTCGGGCCTGTGACCGCCGGAGACGGCTGCGTTTCGGTCGAGCGCAGGACATCTTCACGCGTGATCTTTCCGCCCGGACCCGTACCGACGACCGAAGTCAGGTCGACGCCGAGCTCCCTGGCAAGCCTGCGAACGACAGGCAAAGCCTGCACGGTGCCACGAGACGCCACAACCTCGGAGCCGGCTTCGACCGTCCCGACGCTCGACGGGGCCTCGGCCCGTTCATCCGCGCTCCAGGTCTCCCCGGGTTCGCCGATCACCGCCAGAATCGAACCGACCTGCACGGTCTCGCCCTCGGACGCGCCGTGATGCAACACGACGCCGGCGAAGGGAGACGGGATCTCGACAACGGCCTTGTCCGTTTCGACCTCGACGAGCGCGCCGTCCGTCTCGACCGAGCCGCCGACGGGAACGAGCCAGCGGACGATCTCCCCTTCGGTCAGGCCTTCTCCGATGTCCGGCAAACGAAACTCGTGGGCCACGTTCACGCCTCCATTGTTCTGATCGCAGCCCGCACGATACGGCTCGCGTCGAGCAGATGGTGGTTCTTGGTGCGCCGTAAGGGTACGACGATATCCGATCCGCCGGCCTGCCAGAAGTCTGCCGGGACCGGGATGGTCGATCGTTTCGAGAAAGAGGCCCTTCGCGCGAACCGATGGAGGCCTCGTAGACGAGGCCTCCATCGCAACGAAGCATCGGAGTGGGCGACCTGCGCCCACACGCCTACTTGTAGAGCGACTCCAGATCTCCCCCGTACCGCCTCATGACCTCGCGGCGCTTCACCTTCAGCGTCTGAGAGAGAATGCCGTTTTCCTGAGTGAAATCCTCCTCGACGAGGAAGAAGCCCCGCACTCGCTCGTAGGACTTGATGCCCTCGGAGTGCGCTTCGATCTCCAGTGCGAAGAGGTCCCGCACCCGCTCGTCGGTGATCAGTCGCCTCCGGTCGGAAGCGTCGATGCCTTGTTCCTCGGCCCATCTCGCCAACGCGTCGAAGTCGGGAACGATCAACGCGACATTGTGCGGATGGTTCATCCCGTAGATCATGATGTTTGCGATGAACGGTGAGAGGCGTACCTGCTCTTCAATGGGTGCCGGCACGACGTACTTGCCGTTCTCGAGCTTGTACTGCTCTTTCACCCTGCCGGTGATGAACAGATAGCCGTCCTCGTCGAGATGGCCGATGTCCCCGGTACGCAAACCGCCATCTTCGGTGAACACGGCTGCGTTCTCCTCCGGCAGATTGTGATATCCCCGCATGACACAGTGCCCGTAGATGATGATCTCTCCGTCGTTCGGATCGGCCGTTGCTACGTGATCGAGCGCGATTCTGATCCCAGGCACTGCCGGACCCACCGATCCGAACTTACGCTTCTCGGGTGGATTCACCGTCGCCAGCGGCGAGGTTTCGCTCAGGCCGTAGCCCTGCAGCACCACGATGCCGAGGGCATCGACGAACTTGTTCACCTCTGGGGACAGTGCCGCAGATCCGCTCGCCGCATACTTGAGCCTGCCTCCAAACCGCTCACGGATCTTCGAGAAGACGAGCCGGTCGAAGAGCGCATGCTTCACCTCGACCCAAGGGCTGGTCCGTCCAGCCTCGGCCATGTCCATTCTCCGATACTCGTTGTCCAGAGCAGCGTCGAACAGTTTCTTCTTGAGCCCTCCTTCTTCTGCCATGAGGGCTTTCACACCGTCGTACACACGGTTGAAGATGCGCGGAACGGCGATCAACAGCGTGGGTTTCACTTCCATCAAGTTCTCGGCGATCTTTGCCGCCGACTCGGCAATCCCCATCGATCCTCCGGTAGCCAAGATTCCGTGCAGTTCGAGGGTCTGCCCAAAGCTGTGCGCCCAAGGGAGGAACGAGAGGGTTCGATCATCTCCGGTCACAGGCACAACGGAGAGTTCGGCGCTCACGTTGTCCGCCAGATTGGCGTGAGTGAGCAGCACCCCCTTTGGGTTCCCCGTGGTACCGGACGTGTAGATGATGTCCGCGAGATCGTCTCTGTCGACTTCCGCGACAGGTGCAGGCTGGGCGGATCCACGTTCCAGGAGTTCTTTGTAGGTGAGACCTTCATAATCCGGGCCCGCATCGATGACGACGATGTGCTCCAATGTCGGAAACACGTTGCCAAACGCCTTGATCCGGCCGGCGATCTCCTCGTTTGGAACGAAAAGCACCTTCGCTTCGCAGTCCTTGATGATGTATTTCCAGTCCTTGTCGAGTTGGGTTTCGTACATGGGCACGATGGTGCCACCGAGCGTGTACGTCGCCCCGGCGATCACCGCCCATTCGACGCGGTTGTTGCTGATGATGGCGACCCGATCGCCACGTCCGACACCGAGGCTCGCCAACCCGCCTCGCATCTGATCAACCAGCTCACCGAATTCCCGGTAGGTGATCCAGTGCCACTCGTCGCCGGTCTTGGTCCCGAACACCGGACGATCGCCGAAGTTCCGAAAGGCTTGCGTATAGATGTCGACCAGCGTCCCGAATCGCTGTGTTAGCTCGGCCATGGCTCCTCCTGAATCAGCTCCCACACCCCCACAGCTTACGGGGATGGAACCGACTGTGCCGACGTGGCAGCCGAACCCGGACCTCAAGGTTTCGGACAGTCGTGCCGGCGGCATGGAAACCCACGAGAGGAGAGATCGGCAGGGAGCTTGCGCTCGCCCTCGTCTTCCCCGCCGTGATCGGCAATGTTGTGTCCCACCCGACGAATCAGCGGCGTCGAGACAGCCGAGACGGTAGATCGGGCATTGCCCGGGGAAGGTGGTGTCAGCCTTGCGTCCCGGCGCCGGCCAGGAGCTCCTCGAGCTCTTCAACCGTCATCAGGACCGCTCTGGCCTTCGAGCCCTCGGAAGGACCAACGACACCCTTGCGTTCGAGAATGTCCATGAGTCTGCCCGCCCTCGCAAATCCGACGCGCAGTTTGCGTTGCAGCATCGAAGTGGACCCCAGTTGGGACCGTACGACCAGATCCATCGCCTGGCGGAGCAACGCCGCGTCCTCCCCTTCGTCCGCCTCGGCAGCCTCCTGCTGTTGCCTCGCGACCGCTTCTATCACTTGATCCTGGTAACGCGCCTTCTGCTGCTTCTTGACCCAACTGACCACTGCGTGGATCTCATCCTCGCTCACCCAGGCGCCTTGAATTCGCTCGGGCCGGGGATGGGTCGCCGTCGCAACCAGCATGTCGCCCATGCCAACCAGTTTCTCGGCGCCACCCGTGTCGAGAATCACTCTGCTGTCGGCCATCGATGCGACAGAAAACGCCAGGCGGCTCGGGATGTTCGCCTTGATCACGCCGGTGATCACGTCGACGGATGGACGCTGTGTCGCAATCACCAGGTGGATGCCGACGGCCCGCGCCATCTGCGCGATCCGCACGATCGCCGCTTCCACCTGACGGCCGGCAACCATCATCAGATCGTTCAACTCGTCGACGATCACGACAATGTAGGGGAACCGGTCGAATGCATCCCTGTCCAGGGCATCGGCATCCCACTTCTCCCGGTAGCCGACGATGTCGCGCACCTGCGCGTCCGCGACGAGGTCGTACCGCCGGTCCATCTCGGCGACGACCCACTGGAGCGCATCCGCAGCCTTCTTCGGATTCGTGATCACTTTGGTCAGCAGATGCGGTACGCCGTTGTACTGGCCCAACTCGACCCGCTTCGGGTCGACCATGATGAGCCGGACGTCTTTCGGGTTGGTACGCATCAGCAGCGATGTCACCATCGAATTGATGCACGACGACTTGCCCGCTCCGGTCGCTCCGGCGATCAGGATGTGCGGCAACTCCTCGAGATGGAGCAGTGTGGGATTACCGGAGATGTCGAGTCCCAATCCGACGGTGAGTGGATCATCATCCTCTTGGGCTTCTCTGCTTCGCAGGACGTCACCGAGGGTGATGAGGCGGCGTCTGCGGTTCGGGACTTCGACTCCGATCGCGCTCTTGCCGGGGATCGGAGCGAGGAGCCGCACGTCCGGTGTTGCCAGCGCGTACGCGATATCGTGTGCCAGGCTCGTCACCTTGGCCACTTTCACGCCAGGAGCCAGCTCGATCTCATAGCGGGTCACCGTCGGCCCGGGAACGATCTTCGTCAGACGAGCATCAACCCCATGTTGAATGAGAGCGTCTTCGAGTTCTCGGGCCGTCTCCTCCAGCGCTCGCCGGCTGTGGGCTTCTCCGGCACCGACCTTGAGCAGCTCCATCGGGGGCCTGCGATAGCCCTCGCCGGGAGCGGGTTGAGGCATGGGGATGGAGGTCTGGCCCGGGCCCGGTTTGGGTTTCACCCGCGATGCTTTCGGGGGACGAGACGGTTTCTTGGGTGGTTGCTGTGTAACCGCCCGATGCTTTGGCTGCGCCTTCACCTGCCGGATGACCTGGACGCGTTTCGGTTTGACGCCGACCTGCCGGGACCAGGCACGCAGCGCCCCGATGATCTCCACGATGGCGAGCCACATCTGACGAACGGTGCTCCGGGTGAGGATCAGCAGGCCCGCTCCCGTGACGGCGACCAGTACGACGAACGCACCCCAGAAACCGATCACCCTGCGCAGGGGGAAGGCGACGAGCGACCCTACCGCACCGCCGCGTTCCTTCACGAGGTCGATCGATGCGGAGAGCGAGACCGTCCCCGTCATGAGATGGAACAGAGCGAGCGTCCCGATGAAAACGAGGGTGACCCCGGTCGCGATGCGCCCCGAGGGCGACCTGCGCCCATCCGTGATCAAGAGGAATCCGAGGCCGGCGAGTGCAACCGGCACGGCGTAAGACCAGAGACCGAACAGAAGCTCGAGCACGGCGATCGTCCATCTCCCCGCAGGGCCGGCCTGTCCGAAGAACGCGAGTGTGAGCAGGACGGCCAGCACGATCAGCATCATTCCCCAGACATCGTCCGTCTGGCGTCCGAGGTGGTGACGTACACGATCACGAAGGACTGCGAACCGCTTCGCAACCGACGTTTTCCTTGGCGCCTTCGAGCGGCCGCGCGTCGCGCGAGGTGCCTGCTTCTTCTTCCGAGACACCCGCTTCCGCCCGCTTGTTCCCCGGCGGGTGGGTGTCCGGGTTGCCATGTTGTTGCAGACTCTACACCGGGCACGCGGCCGGGCCAATCATTTGAGCGAGCAACTTCGCGCGTTCCGCGCGAACCGGCACGTCGGGATCCGACCGCCGAATCAGAGTTCGAGAACGACCGAGATCACCACGGGCTTGCGGGAGGTCTGCTCACGGATGATCCGACGGACGGTGCTCCGTATGGCCTTCTTGACGACCGCCGCCTCACAGGGGCCCTCACGGGAGGCGAGCTCGGCGAGGATGGCCTTACGGACTTCTGTGAGCAACGCTGCGGGAGCATCCATCAGACCGTGGCTGTGAAGCTCGGGTCCGTAGGTCACTTCAGCGGTTCCGTGACGCACTCCTACGGTTGCGATCACGACCCCGTCATCGCCGAGGTGTCGACGATCCCGGATGACAGACGCGCCTACATCGCCCAACTCCGACCCGTCGAAGTAGACGAAGTCCCCGGAGACTGCCGCCCACTCGACTCGCGTCTCATCACCGTCGAGCACGATCGCGTCTCCGTCTTCGAGGGTGAACACCTCCGGCACGCGCATCTGTCTCGCGAGATCCGAGTGGGCACGAAGATGCCGGTATTCGCCATGGACGGGGACGAACGACCTTGGTCGAACGACGTTGAGGAAGGTCTTCAGCTCATCTTGCGCACCGTGTCCCGAGACGTGGACATGCGAGTTGCGACCGTGATACACGGTTGCGCCGGAGCGCCAGAGCCTGCTGATGACTCGCGACACCGCCGCCTCGTTGCCAGGGATCGGCGTTGCGCTCACCAGCACCGTATCGGTCGGGTCCAGTTCGACGAACTTGTGGCGGCCCGACGCAATGAGCGAGAGGGCCGCAAACGGTTCACCCTGGCTGCCGGTCGAGATCACCATCTGCTTGTGCGGGGGCAGGTCGACCAGATCGACGATGTCCACGATCCGATCCTCGGGAATCTCCAGGACCCCGAGATCTCTCGCCACGCCGCTCACTCGATGCATCGACCGTCCGAGGAATGCGATGGTGCGCCCACTCGCCAGTGCGGCGTCCGCGATCTGTTGAACTCGATGGACATGGGAGGCAAAGCAGGCGGAGATCACCCGTCCAGGAGCATGCTCGACGATCTCGCGAATCGGTGTCGCCAGTGACGTCTCCGAGGGAACGAATCCCGGCTCCTCCGCGTTGGTGCTGTCGGCCAGCAACAGTCTGACTCCCTCACGCCCCAGCGCTGCGAAACCCGGCAGGTCGGTCGGCCGCCCGTCGATCGGCGTCGGATCGAGCTTGAAGTCCCCCGAGTGCACGATGAGACCCTCCGGAGTATCGAAGGCGATCCCTGCGCCCTGCGGCACGCTGTGCGAAACCGGAATGAGCATGAATCGGAACGGACCCTCTTCGACCCATTCACCGTCGGCGACCGGACGCAGATCGGCATCGACGGCGGCCTCTTCGACCCGCTTGGCTGCGAGCGCCACCGAAAACTCGGTCCCATACACCGGCACGTTGATCTCACCGAGAAACTGTCCAAGCGCCCCGATGTGGTCTTCGTGACCGTGCGTGACCACGACACAAGCGACGTCTTTCTTCCGCTCGACGAGCCATCCCCAATCGGGGAAGACGAGATCGACACCGAGCATGTGCTCTTCGGGGAACATGAGCCCACAATCGATGAGGGCGATCTTGCCGTCGTGCTCGATCGCCGCACAGTTGCGACCGATCTCGCCCAGGCCGCCGAGGAACGTGACCCGTACGCTCATAGCTGTTGCACCACCCCGAGTGCGCGCTCAATGGCGGCGACCGTCCCTGCGGAGGCCGCTTGGAGCGGCAGTCTTGGTGCTCCCACCGATCCCCACAGTTTGTCCACGGCCGCCTTCACCGGTGCGGGATTCGGTTCGAGGAAGCACGCATAGAACAGCGGAAGCAGGCCGTAGTTCAGTCGCATCGCCTCGTCGATATCCCCATCGGCGAACGCGGACACCATCCGCCTGATCTGCTTGCCGGCAAGATGAGAAGCGACGGAGACCACTCCGATCGCCCCGACCGTCATCATCGCCAGCGTGTAGCTGTCCTGGCCCGAGTAGATGGCAAAGTCCTCGGGCAGCGCGGCCCTGGCCTGTGCCGTATGATCGATATCCATGACGGCGTCCTTCACCGCGACGATCCGAGGGTGCGCCGCGACTTCCACCAGGGTTGGGACCTCGATCAGCCGACCCGTCCTCCCTGGAATGTTGTACAGCAGCACCGGGAGTTCCGATGCGTCGGCGATCGCCGTGAAGTGGGCGACGATCCCCGCCTGGGAAGGTTTCGAGTAATACGGTGTCACCGCCATCACGCCGTCGCAGCCGACATCGGCGGCACGCTTGGTGAGCTCAGCCGATGCAGCGGTGTTGTTCGTGCCGGTTCCCGCCAGAACGGTCGCCTTCTCGCCGACGGCCTCGACGACAGTGCGGTACAACGCGACCTTCTCGTCGGTCGTCAAGGTCGGCGATTCGCCGGTCGTCCCTGTGACAAGGATCCCTTCGGAACCGTTCTCGACCAGGTGCCTGGCCAGGTTCCATGCCTGCTGGTAATCCACGTTTCCTTCGACGTCGAATGGAGTGATCATGGCGGTGAGTACATCACCAAATGGCGCCATCAGTGTGCCTCCTCTGGTCACTACCAGCAGACTAGGCCAGGAACGGCCATCACCTGAGCCTTGCCTGCCCACAGGGTCCGACACCGTGTTGGTTCGTGCGGCTTGCCGCTACTCTTCGTGAGTCATGGAACCCACATTTGTCAAGAACATCGACACTGCAAGTTTTCCGAGCGAAGTCCTCGAACGAAGCCGAGAGGTTCCCGTCGTCGTGGACTTCTGGGCTGCATGGTGCGGCCCATGCCGGGCACTCGGACCCATGCTCGAGCGACTCGCGGACGAGTACCAAGGAAGGTTCGAGCTGGCGAAACTGGACGTGGACGCCAACCAGAGCCTGGCCGGCCGGTTCCAGGTTCAAGGAATACCGACGGTCATCGCTTTCCGAAACGGCGAGGAGGTCAACCGCTTCACGGGTGCGATCCCCGAGCCACAGATTCGCGCCTGGCTTCGCGAGATCATCCCTTCCGCGTCCGACCAAACGGCTGCGGCCGCGCTGTCGGCCGCCGAGTCCGGTGATGTCACCACGGCCGAACGTCTCTTCCGCGAAGTCCTGGTCGCCGAACCGCTCCATGAGGAGGCAGCGGTCGGACTGGCCGACCTGCTGGTCGCCCAGGGCCGTGCCCAGGAAGCGCTCACACTCCTGGACCCCTTCCCTCCAAGCTCGAAGATCGAACGGCTGCGAGCCATTGCTCGGATCGGCAGCGTCGACACGTCCTCGATCGACGATCTCGAGGCGAAACTCGCAGCCGACCCGGACAATGGCGTACTCCTCGTGCATCTTGGCCGCGCACTGAGCGCAGCAGGGCGCACGCAAGAGGCGTTGGACGCTCTCCTGAGCGCCGTCGCTCTCGGAGGAGAGTCTCGCGAGGAGGGACGCAAGGCCATGCTGGACATCTTCGAGGTCCTCGGACCGGATCATCCGCTGGCCGGCCAGTACCGCCGCAAGTTGGCCAGCGCGCTGTTCTGAGGCCGCACCGACTCAGGGATATACCGTCGCCAGTCCCGCGGAACCGATGACACCGCGGGCGTCACCGATGATCGGTACGAGATGACGCACGAGCGCACCGTCGAGCCCCATCGCGTCGAGTGATCCCTCCGACGCGTCACATCCCCGCCACGTGTGGATGGTCGCGATGCCGTCGACCACATCCAGCAACCGATAACCGTCGATACCTTCCATCCAGGGGGTCTCCAGCGACACTCCCGTTCCGTCGGGCTGCAGGGCCTGAACGTTGGAGGCTCCGCAGTCGCCGGACCATTGGAGCAGGACCTGCCCTTCTGTCGGCCATGCGTCCACATAGCCGAAGTCCACGACCTCGGGGCTCGGCGGCAGTGACGTCAGCGGCACCCCGGGAGTGCCGTCGGTCGGAATCAGCCAAAGCTGGAAGTAGTACCCGTACGTGCTGTCGGCGTTGCGGCATCGTGCGAGCACGGTGTCGGCATCCCACCACCGTGCCGGCTCACATATCCGATCGGCCGGCACCATCAAGTCTCGGAGCGGCTCCCCACTGATCTTCACGTACGCAAGGTCGCTCCCATGGCCGACAACGACCTTCAATCCGTCGTATCCGTACAGCCAACTGAACGTGTCGGACCAGCCCGCGTATGGCCGTTCGGAGACACGAGCGAGCACGGTGCCGCCAAGAGCCCACCGTTCGAGCCACTCGGTCGTTCCGTCACTCCCCCACACGATCAAGTTCTTGCCGGTCGGTCTCGTGAGCCCGACCGGAGGCCACGGCCCGTCCAGAAGCCCGGTCTCGGGGACCTGGACGGTCGTCTTGGATCCGTCACGAAGGTCGGCGACCTGGTAGAAGCGGCCGTCGCCTGTGCTTCCAACCACCAGCAGATGCGTTCCCGCCAGGTCCGCGATCATGTCGGGACCTTCCCCTGCCGGCCACGCGACAGCCTGGTACAACGTCGCATCGGGGGACACCAAGTACGCGAGGACGGGGCGTTCCGCGATATCCCCTGGGCCGATCGGGTTCGCCCGCGATGCGTCGTAGAGAACCACGTGCCAGCCGTCTCCGACCTCACTCCAAGGGATCTCGGAGCCGGCACGGGCCTGAGGGACGTTGGGGCCTGCCACGACCGGCGTCGTTGCGATGGTTGAGGTGGTCGTGGCAGCGGTTGTCGTCGTAGAAGTGGCCGTCGTGGTGGTCGAAGCCTCTGTCGAAGTCGTGACGGTCGCGTTCGTCGTGGCACTCATCGTCGTCGTGACGGTCGTCGACGCGATACCGGTCGTGACGGTCGTCGATGCCGTAGGTGCTTCCGGCGTCCCGGCGCAGCCGGCCAACATCAACAAGAGGGCCACCAACAGTCTTCGAGACACCGCCACCTCCGGTTCACATGAGACTACTCCGGGGAACGTCGATTGTGTCGGCTGCACGGTAACCTGGCGCCTTCCCAACGAGGTACCCATGTCCAAGCAGTATTCCAACCCCCCCGAGATCACGATCGACCTGTCGAAGACCTACACGGCGACACTGCACACGAACCACGGCGATATCGAGATCGAGTTCTTCGCCGGGGAAGCCCCGCAGGCCGTCAACAACTTCGTGTTCCTCGCAGGAGAAGGTTTCTTCGACGGTGTGATCTTTCACCGTGTCGTGCCCGGTTTCGTCATCCAGGGAGGCGACCCGACGGGCACCGGCCGCGGAGGTCCCGGCTATCGCTTCCGGGACGAACTCGATCACCCGAGGACCTACACGCGAGGCACCGTGGCGATGGCGAATGCCGGCCCCAACACGAACGGATCACAGTTCTTCATCTGCCTCAAAGATGTGGGACTCCCCCACGCCTACACGGTCTTCGGCAAGGTGACCGAAGGCATGGATGCCGTCGACGCCATCGCCTCGACACCCCTGCGCGGCGAACGACCCATCGAGGACGCCATCATCCGTTCTTGTGACGTCTCGACGGGATAATTGCCGTCAAGCGTCACCAGAACGGTTGAGAGCGGTTCAGAGGAGGGCGTCGAGGCCAACCGTGACGCCTGGCAACTCTCCGATCCTGCGGACCGCGAGCAAGACGCCCGGCAGAAACGAGGATCGGTCGGTCGTATCGTGGCGAATTCGCAGCACCTCGCCCGCGGCGCCAAACAGCACCTCTTGATGGGCGAGCAGCCCGGGGAGCCGGACCGCATGCACGGGGATGCCCGCGATCGAGGCGCCCCTTGCACCGGGCACGAGTTCGCTCGACTCCACGGCACGTCGCTGTTCGGGGTTCGCTTCGGCGATCCGTGACGCCGTGGCGGCAGCAGTCCCCGACGGGGCATCTGCCTTGCGATCATGGTGCAGTTCGACGATCTCGGCAGCATCGAAGTGCGGGGCCGCCATCTCCGCGAACCGCATCATCAGCACCGCCCCGACCGAGAAGTTGGGAACGATCAGGCAGTTGGGAGGGCCGCTGCCCCAGAACGTTCTCACCGCTTCGATCCGGTCCTCGGTGAAACCGGACGTACCGACGACCGCGTGGACGCCCATCCGCCGCCAGGTCGCCAAGTTGTCCATCACCACGGAGGGATTCGTGAACTCGACAACGACGTCGCACCCCTCGATCGTGCCCGGATCGGTAGAGATCGGCATGGATCCGACCTCCCCGCCCGCCGGATCGAACAGACTGCCGACGGCCAACTCCGGATCCCCGCCGATTGCAGCAGCGACCGCGCGACCCATGCGACCTGCCGCACCAGAAACACCAACCCTCAGCATCACAGAAACCTCTCCACATCTGCCGCATCCAACGGTCCGACAACTCCCAAGGTTCGCGGTCCAGTCAACACCATTTCGGCCACGTTGTGCACATCGTCGGCCGTGACCGCGTTCAACCTGGCGATCCGCTGATCCACCGAGAGATGCTCGATCCCGGCGATCTCCTCCATGCCGAGACGCACCATGCGGCTGTTCGGGTCTTCGAGGGCCAGCGCCATGGAGCCGCGCATCCCGCCCTTCGTTCGAGCCAGCTCCTCCTCGGTGACACCGTCGCGCGTGACACTCGCGAGCTCCCGGTTCAGCAGATCGAGGACCGTGCCCACATTATGCGCCGTGGTGCCCGCGTACACGCCGTAGGCCCCGGCGTCTGCGTACGCCGCCCGGAAGCTATACACGGAGTAGGCCAGTCCGCGATCCTCACGAATGGTGTGGAACAGCCGCGACGACGCCGTACCCCCCAGCACCGAGTCCAGCACTCCAAATGCGTACCTGCGCTCGTCGCCTCTGACCAGCCCCCGGCCTCCCAGTACGAGGTGTACCTGCTCGGTCTCGCGTCGCACCGTCCGAACCCCCGGGCCGGCCGGGGCTTCTTCCAACGAGCGCGTGACCGAACCGCCGTCCCACACTCCGAAGAGACTCCCTGCGAGATCGACGACGTGCCGGTGATCGACATTCCCGACGACCGCCAGCACGGTGGATCCCGCCCGGTATCGCCGACGCCAGTATCCCTCCAGCACTTCGGGCGTGAGGGCTTTGACGGAACCTCTCGACCCAAGCACAGGATGCTCCAGGGGATGCCCGGAGAACACGGCGCGGAAGAACTGCTCATGGGCGAGATCTCCGGGATCGTCGTCGTTCATGTTGATCTCTTCGATCACGACGTCGCGTTCCGAGTCCACGTCGCCGGAGCGGAACGCGGGCCGTTGCAGCATCTGCGCCAGAAGTCCGAGTCCCTCGGCGAGGTCCTCGTCGAGGAGCCGCACCCAGAAGCAGGTCGAGTCCTTGGACGTAAACGCGTTCGCCTCGGCTCCGATCGCGTCGAACCGCCGGGAGATCTCCAGCGAGTCGAGTTCATCGGTTCCCTTGAAGAGCAGGTGCTCGAGAAAATGCGAGGCTCCCCGCTCCCCCGCAAGCTCATCCCTGGTCCCCGTGTCCACCCAGATTCCCACAGCGACAGAGCGAATCTCCGTCATCGCCTCCGTGATGACCGTCAGTCCGTTGGGCAGCACCGTGCGATCGAAGGGCATGGCGTGATGATAGGAGACTCCAGGGTCACCGGTGCTCCTGGCGGAGAAAACCCTGGAAGCCTCTACAGTGGCCCCTTGTGACAGAAGAAACCACCATCCCCGTTTGCTATCGGCATCCGCACCGGCACACACGCCTTCGCTGCGCATCCTGCAACAAACCCATCTGTCCCGAGTGCTCCGTGGACACGCCGGGGGGACAGAAGTGCCCCGATTGCGCCCGGTCCACCACGAAAGTGATTCACGGTCGCGCAGCGGTGACGACGCTGCCGCCGGTCACCGCAGCGCTCCTCGCCATCAATATCGGCCTGTTCATCCTGAGTTCGATCATGCCGTCGGTGTACACATGGCTGGCACAGGCCAATTGGCTGATCCATGCCGGTGAATGGTGGCGACTCGTCACCGGCGCGTTCCTGCACGGTGGGATCATGCACATCTTCTTCAACATGTACGCGCTCTGGCTCTTCGGTCCGCAGATCGAGCGACAGGCCGGTTCGGCTTCGTTCGCCGCCCTGTACGGTGCCTCCCTTCTCTGGGGATCCGCACTGTTCCTGATCATGGTCCCCTCAGGAACCGCGATCGGTGCATCGGGAGCGATCTTCGGACTGTTCGGCGCATGGATCGGCGCCTCATACCGCATACGACACACGCCCGCGGGCAGGCGCCTCTTCCGGCAGCTCGCCGTGCTGCTCGGCATCAACCTGTTACTCCCATTCATCATCTCCGGTGTGGCCTGGCAGGCGCACGTCGGAGGTCTCATCGCCGGTCTGGCGATCGTGTGGGGCTGGCAGAAGGTAGGGATGCGGCGCGACACGGCCCGTGCCCGGTCTGCGGTGGCGATCGCGGCCGCAGCAGCCGCCGTCCTGCTCTCCGTAGTGGCGGTTCTGCTCGGCTGATGGGACAATGGGCGGCTGTGGCACAGAGCCGAACCACTCTCAGCAACATCCTTCCAGCCGACGAGCACGCCATCGAGTCCGTCGTGGCACGCTATCAGTCGGTCGCGCCCGCCGTCACCCGACTCGCCCGGTCGCTGACGGGAAACGACGAGTTGCACGTGCTGCTCGGTCCCAGTCCATCCGTGAGCGCCGACGAGATCGTGCTCAACCCGGCCACCTTCCAGGCTGCGTACGCACGCAATGCCCCGGTGACCCCTCGGGAGGTGGCACTCGCCTCGGCGCTTCATGAGGTCGTTCACCTCATCGCGACGGACCTGACCGAACGGCGACAGGTCCCCGAGTCATGGGGTTTCGACTGTGGAGACGAACCGGTCGACCTCCTCACCGCATTCGCCGGGCATCCCGAGACCGAGGCACTGTTCTTCGCTCTCGAAGATGCTCGGCAGGAAAAGACCAGTCTCGGCCACTATCCGGGGGCCCTTTCGGTTCTGGCGGACCTGTATGACGCCGCGTACCGACCGGCACTTGAAACATCTGGGCCACTCGCTCAGTTCTCCCTCATGTGCTTCCTCAAAACCGGTGGATACGCGGTGGATGTGCAGCGCCTCCACCCGAGAGCGACAGCAGCCCTCGCCGAGGCGGACCTCATCCTCGGTCAGGTCGGTGATGCTCGAGACCCGTGGGAAGTCGCCGATCTCACCACCAAGCTCGTGCAGATTGCCCGGCGACACAGGCTGCTCTCACCGACCGAAGCGAACCATGCCAAGTCGGAAGCGGATGCCATTCGCGACGGAGTCGATGAAGTCCGGCTCCACTCCCCCGTCGTCCAGGACGCAGCAGGCTACGAAAGCACCAGGGATGCCGCCGAGGCCCGGTCGGGAGCCTCCGGACGCAAGGCTCCGTCCCAGTTGGCAGGCGAGGCTTCGACCGATCAGTTGTTGCGAGTCAGCCAGGCCCCGACGATCTACCTGCCCACCGGTCAGAAGGGCAAGCTGCTCGTTTCCCCATTCCCCGTTCGCTTTCGCTCGTTCGCAACGGAAGGACGTGCCGCGATGGCGCACGCCGCCCGCCGTTGGTCGGTAGCACAGCATCGTGTCTCAGGAGAGTTGCATCCCCTGTTCATCGCCAATCAACGGCGTGGACTCAGAGCCGGGTACGACGCCGGCGACCTTTCGCCATACGCCGCCCTGTTCCTCGGTGCCGGGTTGTATCGGCGCATGTACGAGCGGCGGGACCTGCCGACCCGCAGGGCGTATTCGGTGAGTCTGCTCATCGACGGGTCGGCATCGATGTTGCAGCGGTCCGGACATTGGCCGATGGCCGCAGCCACCCTCGGTGCATGGACCCTCGCACACCTTGCCGACGAGCTCCAGGTTGAATTCGAGGTCGCGCTCTTCAACCGTTCGTTTGCGGCCAGGGCCGACGACACGGAGCGATCGTTCACACGGCGCCGCCGCCGAACAATGGGGGGCTTGCGGCAGTCCAGGGGCACTGACGCGCAGCGACTCACCAATACGATCAACCACTATCTGATCAAGACCTTCGATGACTCGTGGCGGGCGACCGAGGATCTCCTGGCAGGATTGTTCTGGACGGCCATGGAACCGGCGAAAGCGGCGGCGTCCGCCCGACGTGACGAGGCCGGAGCGCCGCCCGTCTCCCTGTTCGACAAGGCGGCGAACGTCGACGAGTACAACCTGGTGCACGCCGCCGAGCGGATGGCTCGTCGACGCAGCAACGTCCGAGTGCTCGTCGTGCTGTCCGACGGGATGACGCGGGGCTCCGCCTCCGCCCTGGCCGCGACTGCTCGGGACATCGAGCGGACCGGCACGACCGTTCTCGGCATCGGAATCGGAGACGCTACGGTGCAAGACACCTACGGTCGTTTTGAGATAGCAGGGCAACCCGAAGAACTGACTCGCGCCATGGTCGACGGTGTACGCGGCGCACTGCGCCGCAGCCTCGCCCTCTGGGGTGTCGATACATGGTGGGGCCGAGCAGCAAGAACCCAACCCAAGGAGCCGACCCGTGGCTGACACCGTTACGTTCACCGACCCGACAGGAGAGGGCGAACCGATTCCCCTCGAGGTCTTCGAGGTTGCACGGGGAATCCCCGACCATGCCCAACGCGTAGGAAAGATCCCGGACCCCGACCCCTACTACGTGGATCTGGGCATGTTGTATCGGTTTGCGGCGATCGAGCAGGTACGCCGCACCACGGGACCTGCATTCGTCCCCCTTCACGTCGCCGTCCGTGGGCACATGGGCACCGGTAAGGATCACGACATCGAGCAGTTCGCAGCATTGCTCCGGCTCCCCTACTACCGGATTCCGCTCACCGGCGAAGTGCGGGACGTGACGCTGATCGGGTCGACACAGTTGCACGGTGACGGCAAGGGTGGCACAGAGAGTCGCTGGGAGGATGGGGACATCACCAGAGCACTGCGGGGACCCGCACTCGTGAACCTGTCGGAACTCAACGCAGCCGGTGCCGAGACGCTCTTCGCCCTGCATGGTCTGCTCGACCGCTACCAGAGTCTCGACCTGCCGAACGGAGACACGGTCCGTCTTCGCGACGACGTCCGCCTGTTCGGAACGATGAACCCCACCGATCTGAGGGACTATGCGGGGACCCAGACCCTCAACAAGGCCTTTGCCGACCGATGGGTCATCTGGGAGAAGGACTTCCCCAGCGGAGAACAGCTCGAAGAGATGCTTCGGAGGCGATATCCGGCCCTGAAAGCCGTGTTCGTCGACGCGATCGCTCGACTGGCCGTGGAGGTCAACGAGTCCTTCCAGGCGAGGGACGCCGGTACGAGGGTCGAGACGCCGATGAGTCTGCGGACCGTCCTCGACCGAGTGCCGACCGGACTGGCCGTCTTCGCGAAAGCCGACGATCCGCTGCGCCGGGCGTGGCAGGACTTCGTACTTCCCCACGTTGATCCGTACGACCGGGATCACTATGAGACCGTCTGGAGCGCCGTGGTGCGCAAGGGGCCGTCCGAGCCACCGTTCGAGGACGTCTGATCAGACGAAGCCGAGTTCCTGCGGTACCCTCTGCCGATGCGCCCCTACTCCACAGGACAGGACCACCTTGCCAGAATGATCGATGAGCTTCTCGAAGCCGCCGGCGACGGTGCACACGAGGATCTGGTGAGAGAGCTGATCGTTTCGGCGATCAAGCTGTATCACGACCGCGCCGACCGGGGCGACGTCAAACTCATCAGCGCAGCCGTCAAAGAGATGCGGTACTCGACGCTCGTGTTCTCCCGATATCGCGACATCCCGAAGGTGACCGTCTTCGGATCGGCAAGGACCGCCAAGGGCGAACCGAACTACCAACTCGCCTACGACTTCGCCCGTACGATGGTGCATGAACGTGGCTGGATGGTTGTGACCGGCGCCGGACCGGGGATCATGCAGGCCGGCAACGAGGGTGCCGGGGCAGATCACTCGTTCGGTGTCAACATCCGGCTCCCGTTCGAGGACTCCGCGAATCCATACCTGGACTCGGACCGCATCATCAACTTCAAGTACTTCTTCACCCGCAAGGTCGGCTTCATCAAGGAATCCCACGCCTTCGCCCTGTTTCCTGGAGGATTCGGGACCATGGACGAGACGTTCGAGCTGCTGACGCTGATTCAGACCGGCAAGAGCGACCTGCATCCGATCGTCCTCCTCGAATCCGAGGGAACCGGCTACTGGGAGACATTCAACCAGTTCGTCAAGGAGGATCTTCTGGGCAAGGGCCTGATCTCGCCCGACGACCTCAGCATCTACAAGACGTTCAGCAGTGTGGAAGCCGCCGTTGACGAGATCTGCCATTTCTACGCCAACTATCAGTCGCAACGCTATGTCGACGGCCGGCTCATCATCCGCCTCCATCAGGCGCCGAGCGCCGATCATCTCGAGCGGCTCAACGACGAATTCTCCGACATCGTCGCCAAAGGCGCCATCCAAGTCATCGAAGCCACCCCGGCGGAGATCAAGGACGGGGATTCCCTCGATGCGAGCCGGGTGGCCCTGTATTTCAACCGGCGCTCCTTCGGGCGCCTCCGTCAGCTCGTCGATGCATTGAACGAACTCGTCGAACCGAGACCGGTCGTGCATCCGCCGCCGACCTTCAACATCTGATCGCCGGACCGATCGCCCCTCGGCCGGAGTCTTTCCCGCACCTTTGCGCCGGGTTCCGGAGACGGATGATGAAGGCCTGACACGAGTCGGCTCCGTCTTGGCACTCTTTCGTTGCACTATCCTGTGACATTGTGCGTGAGATCCTTTCAGACTTGGTAGCCGAAGAACAGGCACTCGATCAGTTGTTGCAGAAGATCGCGATCCGCGACTGGAAGCGGAAGACTCCGGCAAACAACTGGTCCATCCAGGACATCGTCGCGTTTCTCGCCTCCTCGGAAGAGTTCGCACTTCAAGTGCTCCAGAAGGGTCGAGCGCCCTTCGTCCAGTCCGAGACCTACGATCTGCTCGAGAATATCGCCACTTCCGGAATCGATCGCGGGCGGTCGATGCGCGCTCAAGATGTCATCGAATGGTGGCGCGGAGCGCGCGCCGGCGTCGTCGATGCTCTCTCGCGAATGACCCGATCCCAACGGGTCCCCTGGTTCGTCGGCGACATCTCCGCTCAGACGTTCGCCACGGCGCGTCTCGCCGAAGCATGGGCATACGGGCTCGACGTTCAATCCGTCGCCGAGA
Organism: Gammaproteobacteria bacterium; assembly: GCA_011682695.1. NCBI lineage: Bacteria > Pseudomonadati > Pseudomonadota > Gammaproteobacteria > Gammaproteobacteria bacterium. Next base: position 27,391 of record JAACED010000006.1, on the reverse strand, counting down.
CCCAGATGGAGGACACTCCGAGGCTCCGCCACATCGCATGGCTCGCCTGGCGAACCCTTCCGTACGCATTCGAGAAAGCCGGCCATGCCTACACACCGATTCGCGTCGAGGTCATCGGCCCCGGATACGCGAAGTGGGTGTACGGCCCCGAGAACTCCAGCCAGCGCATCAAGGGCTCCGCCGGCGAATGGTGCCGCGTCGCGGTGCAGCGCATCCCGGCGTCGGAGACGTCCCTCACCGTAGAGGGCGAAGTCGCCGAGCTTGCCCTCCTGATCGCCAGCACCGCCATTTGATGCCGGGCCCGCTCATCGGCATGGTGCACCTCGGCGCCCTCGTGGGAGCCCCCCACTTCGCCAACGACATGCACTCGGTCGTCCAGCGCGCCATCGACGATGCCGTCACGCTCGAACGAGCCGGATTCGACGCTCTCCTCGTCGAGAACTTCGGTGATGCTCCCTTCTTTGCCGATGCCGTCCCCCCGGTCACCGTCGCAGCCATGGCACGGGCGCTGAGTGCCGTCATCGAAGCGACATCGATCGCCGTCGGCGTCAACGTGCTCCGAAACGATGCCGTGAGCGCACTCTCCATTGCCGCTGCGTGCGACGCATCCTTCATCCGCGTCAACGTCCTGAGCGGCACCATGTTCACCGATCAAGGTGTGATCGAGGGTCGGGCAGCAGAGCTTTCGCGCCTGCGATCATCGCTTGGCCCGGATATCGAGATCCTCGCCGACGTGTTCGTCAAACATGCCGTTCCACCCCCGGGCCTCACGCTCACGCAGGCGGTGGAGGACCTCTGTGAGCGCGGTGGCGCCGACGCGATCGTCGTCTCCGGCACCGGAACGGGAAGACCGACGGAGATCGCCACCATCGACGAAGTGAGAGCGGCCTGTGGCCGACTTCCCATCTTTGTCGGCTCCGGGGCGAGCATCGAGACGATCGAACAGATCCTGCAGCACGCGGATGGAGTGATCGTCGGGACCGCAATCGAGGTCGACGGCCGCACGACGAATCCCATCGATCCTGAGCGTGCAGCCGCATTCGTTGCCGCTGCCAGAGGGGCTTCGAGATGAGCAACGCAACGCTCCTCTCCGTCGAAGGTCGCGTCGCCACGGTCACGATGAACCGCCCTGCCATCCGCAACGCTCTGACCGGAACGGGTGTCCTGGAGGGCCTCCTCGCCTCGCTCGACACGGTCAAAGACGATTCGGCTTTGTCCGTGCTCATCTTCACCGGCGCGGGCAGCGCGTTCAGCGCCGGCGGCAATCTCAAGGACATGCAGGCCGGCGAGGGAATCTTCGAAGGATCCCCACGACGTATCGCAGAGTCCTACAGGACGAGCGTGCTCCGACTCATGCGCACCGTCGCATCACTCGACCTCGTGACGATCGCCGCAATCAACGGCCCTGCCGTCGGAGGAGGTTGCGATCTCGCCCTCGTCTGCGACCTGAGATTCGCCTCCCATACCGCACGCTTGGGGCAGCCCGCCATCAGCCTCGGCCTCGTACCTGGTGACGGCGGCGCCTGGATCCTCCCCCGGATCGTCGGATGGCAGCGTGCCGCCGAGCTCATCTTCACCGGCAGGCTGATCGAAGCCGACGAGGCACTCGCTCTTGGTCTCGTGCTGGAGCTGACGGATGCCGATCGCCTCATGGAACGCGTCGACGATCTCGCCCACACCATCGCAGCCAAGCCTCCCCACGCCGTTCGGCTCACCAAACGTCTCTTGCGACACGCCAGGAACACCGACTTCGATGCTTTCCTCGACATGACGGCCGCCTTCCAGGCGATCGCCCACCACACACAAGGACATCGCGAAGCCGTCGAAACGATCATGGACAATCGGCGAGAGTCCTGAGCCTGTCAGTCCTTCTTGCCGATCACAAAGCCCGTCTTCACGAGCAGGTTGAGCAGCGCCGGCGCAGGATCCTTGTAGTTCGCCGGCCGCAGAACGTCTTCGAATCGATGCAGATAGTCGAGCATCGTCTCGACGACATGGGTCAGTGAGATGGTGTGCAGATCCGTCTTCGGACTGCGTCCGAATGCGACCAGCCGTGTCCGGACGGTACCGCCGCCCCGGGCGGGGATCTCCGATAGGCCATGGCAGTGCATGGCATCAACGACATCGTCGAAAGACGAGGCGTAGAGCCAATCGAGGCGCCGGAGCACAGAGTGCAACACCTCGCGTCGCTTCAGTCCGGGGTTGAACTCGGCCTGCCCCTCCTTCACCTCACCGAGGATCACGTCGATCACCTCCGGTCCCAAGCGCAGCTCCTCGTCACGAATCAGCAGCATCTGGCAGTCGTGCTCATCGTGGGGATCGCCCTGATACACCTCCCCCGGAAGGCGAAGCCCGACGATGTCGACGTCCGTTGCGGTCTCATAGGTGCCATCGCTGCGCCTGCGCTGCACCTCGAACTCGGTGATCGTCAGATAGCCGTTGATGCGAAGGTACGCCTGCACGAGATTCACCGCGATTTCCATACCTGCATTCTTGCTCACTCTGGGCTCTGTGCACCCGTAGGACGGAATACGCGATGTAGGCCGTACGGCCCATTTTGCGTGACACCACATGCAGCGCGTGGCACACTACGCATTGTGATAGGACTTGGAAGACGCACGGACACGATCGACACGTTCACGGACCTCATCTCGGAGCAGGAAACGTGGCTGGTGGATCATGGAGCACGTGTTGCCCGCATCGCAGCAACCCTTGGGACCCGACTCGGCCTCGGGACCGAACAACTGCGACGACTCCACGTGACGGCCCATTTGCACGATGTCGGCAAGATCCATATCGACAGTCACGTTGTGAACAAACCCGGACCGCTCGCCGACCAAGAGTGGGAGGAGATGCGGCGCCACCCGGCAGAAGGGTTCCTCCTCCTTGAAGGCCTCGTCCACCCCGAGATCGCCACGGCGGTCCTGTTCCACCACGAACGGTTCGACGGAGGCGGTTATCCGCGAGGCCTCTCGGGAACCGCCATCCCCTATCTCTCCCGCATTCTCTTCGTTGCCGACGCCTTCGACGCCATCACCAGTGAGCGTCCGTACCAGGCGGCACTCTCCACAGAGATCGCGCTGGGCGAGATCGAGCTTCACGCAGGCAGCCAGTTCGATCCAGCCGTCGTTGCGGCGATGCTGATGAGACCATCGGGTGCTCACCACCTGAGCCGCTCTCAGACGGAGCGCTCGTCCGGTCTTCCCAGAGCCCTCAGGTAGTCGTAACCGAAGATGCCCGTCGGGTGCGAACGCCGCAAAGGTTGTCTGTCGAGGCACTAACGTTCGCCCATGCCCGAGATCACGATTCGTCCCAGCCACCCGGACTTCCTGGACTTGTCCTGGGATCGGCCCTTGGACACATGGACCTCGACGAGACTCGTCGACCTCCCCCGTGGAATCTCCCGACACGAGGTCAGGTTCGTGTCCTATCGCCATGGCATCTATGCGATCAAAGAACTCCCGACCGACGCAGCCCGTCGTGAGTACGAGGCACTGCGCACCCTGGAAGATCTCAATGCTCCGGCCGTCACCGCGATCGGACTGGTGACCGGGAGGGCAGACGATGCCGCAGCAGAGATCTCGGCAGCACTCGTCACACGCTATCTCGACTACTCCTTCTCGTATCGTGAGCTCCTGCAGGGACCCGGATTCGGCGCCCGTCGTAATCAGATGCTCGATGCGTTCGCCTCACTCCTCGTGCAACTGCACCTCGCGGGATGCTTCTGGGGTGATTGCTCCCTGTCGAACACCCTGTACCGCTGGGATGCGGACGGTCTTGAAACCCGCATGGTCGATGCCGAAACCGCATCCATTCGGCCCAGCCTGACCGACGGCCAGCGTGAAGAAGATCTTGCGATCATGATCGAGAACGTTGCCGGCGGGATGGCCGATATCGCCGCCGAACGAGGGATACCGCTCGACGACGCCGACCTCTCCCTCGGAGAAGACATTGCCGTGCGATATCGCGCCCTCTGGGACGAACTCTCGGCAGTGTGGGTCGTTGGACCCGACGAGCGATTCAAGATCGCAGAGCGAATCAACCGGATCAACGATCTCGGCTTCAACGTGGAAGAAGTCTCTGTCGCCGCCACAGGAGACCGACTCGAGGTGCGGACCCGAGTCGGAGGACGCACGTTCCACGCCAACAAGCTCAAAGAGCTGACCGGCGTCGAAGCGGGTGAACGCCAGGCACGTCAAATCCTCGACGACCTCTACTACTACGCGGTGAAGTTCGAACTCCCCCCTCCCGTCGCAGCCGTCCAGTGGCGGGTCGACGCGTTCGAGCCCACGCTGCAGCGTCTGCGAGACATCCCGGAAGTTCATGATGCCGTCCAGGCCTACTGCGATCTCCTCCGCCATCGCTACCTGATGTCGGTCGACGCCGGATGCGATGTTGGGACAGATGCTGCTTTCGCCGACTGGATCAAAGCCGGGCGGCCCGGCTACCCACCCGAGTGATACCTGATGGGTATCTGGTATCCGGTACCGGATACCCTCCCTACCCGATGCCCGGTCTCGCCCCGGTCATCCCTCCGTCGATCGGAATGGTCACCGCGGTGATCCACGAAGCGGCGTCCGATGCGAGGAACAGGACCGCCGCGGCCACATCTTCCACCTCCCCGAGACACTTCAGAGGATGGAGGCCACCGGCTGCCTCCTCGTTCATCTCCCAGAGAAGCCGTGAGAACTTGGTCTTCACGATGCCCGGCGCGACGGCGTTCACCCGCACCAACGGGGCCATCTCAAAAGCGAGCTGTCGCGTCATGAAAATGAGCGCCGCCTTGGACACGTTGTACGCTCCGAGCAGCGGCCCGGGCATCAGGCCCCCGACCGACGCGATGTTGACGATCGAGCCGCCGTGTTCGCGCATCCACTGCCGCCAGACCTCTCGAGCGAACATGAGCGGACCGCGCTGATTCACCGACCATGTCTTGTCGAGTGCCCCGAGGTCGATGTCGGTGATGTTTCCTGCGACCGGGTTGGTCGCCGCGTTGTTGACGAGGATATCGCAGGAGCCAAACTCACGAATCGTCTGCTGCACGGCGCGCGTGACATGCTCTGCATCGTCGGCGCCTCCGGCCACGGCGATGACACGATCGCCTCCGTCGATCTCTTCCAAGGCCTGCTCGAGCCCTGCCTGCTTCCTGCCTGTGATCACGACTCCTGTGGCGCCGCTGGCGAGAAACTCTCTGGCGATAGCCTCCCCAATCCCTCTGCTGCCGCCTGTGATCAGCGCAACCTTGTCATCGACGCGAATGTCCATGCCCTCACCTCCGGCTCCGTATCGTACCGGACCCGGCCACCGACCTTCTGCGACATGGGCAACCGCCAAGGGAGGACCCGAAACTCAATGTCCTCCTCGACGCACCCCTCCATACTTCATCCGCGTGTCATCCATGGATGCTGCCCGCCCCTGATAGGCCGGATCCTTGCCGGCAGCGACGACCTCGCCAATGAACAGCGTGTGTGTGCCGACATCGACGGCGTCGATCACGGCTGCCTCGATCCACGCGACGGACGCTTCGAAAACGGGCACGCCGGTCACGCCTTCTGTGACGGGCCGGTCGTTGAGGCGCATTCCCTCCTTCGTGGCCGGCTTCGAGAACTTCACAAAGACGCGGGTGTCATCCGGCGACCACAGATTCACGGAGAAAGCCCCACTCTCACTGACGAGCCGGTGCGTCAGCGCCTTCTTGTCGATGGACACGGCTATCGAGACCGGCTCCATGGAAACTTGAGTGATCCACGAAGCCGTCATGGCATTCCACTCTTCCCCGGAGCGCGCTCCAATGAGAGCCAGCGCATTCGGAATCATCCACGTCACCTGGTTGAGCAGCTCGCGAGTCGGCTCGGACATGCGCGCACTGTACCCGACAGAAGCCTCCAGCAGGACCTCTGATCCGAGAACTCGTTTACCCTAGGGGCGTGCATGTGCTGATAGCCACCACGGGTGTGCTTCCCCCGGGCCCCGTCGCGGACCTGACTCTGCGTCTCGCGGGTACCACCGGGGAGGTTTCGGTGCTCACGGTCGTTCCTGCTCCCCAGGAGTTCCTCGATACTCTGGAACTCGAGCTGTGGCATCCGCTCACCGAGTTCCCCCCTGACAGCGAGAGCGAACAGGCACGAACCGCCCGCTATGTGGAGGAACGCGGTGAGCGACTCGCTGCCCCCGTCCTGGCTGCACTGATCGCCAGAGGCATGCTTCCGAACAAGCTCTTCCTGGAGGGATCGGATCCCGCCAAGGTGATCTGCGACACGGCGGACACCATCGGAGCCGACCTCGTCCTCCTCGGTGTGACCCGCAGGTTGTTCAACGACGGTGCATGGAGTTCCGTTTCTGCCGAAGTCATGGAACACACCCACGTCCCGGTGATCCTGGTCCCGCCCGCCGAACACGAGGACGGTCCCCGCTCCTAGGAGTGCAGATCGGCGGGGCACCCTCCGTTTCCAAGGGGGACACCTCCCAGAACCCCCTCCGGCCTCGGCCAAAGCCCCGAGGCCACCTCCCAAGACCCCCTCCGCCGCCGGTGCGGCACCTCCCCCAACGTCGGCCCTGTGGGGGCCTCCTGGGGGAGGAAACAGGCCCTGGGGCCTCCTGGGGGAGGAAGCGGTCGTTCGGGGGAGGAGGCGAACACTTCTCCCCACGGCGAGCAAAGCGAGTTCTGCCGTCTTCCGGTCGCCGCCGAGGGCCGCCACGCCCGCCCTACGGTCTGGCAGCGATGCCGGTCGCGGTACCGAATACCAGATACCGAGTACAGCGAGCGTGGGTAAAACGAAAGAGGGGGCCCTCGCGGACCCCCTCCAACAGTCTGCAATCAGATGAAGATGATCTGGCCACCCTCGGCAATCTGGAGGAAATCGGACGCGTTGAGCACATCCTCCACCTCGTCGTAGAGATCGTCCTCCTTGAATCCAAACATGTCGAATGTCATCCGGCACACATGCAGATGGCCACCCGCATCGGCGATCATCTGAATGAAGTCGCGATGCTCGGGGACGTTCTGTTTCCTCATCATCTTCTTCATCATCGCCGTCGCCATCGCCGTTACTCCCGGCAGGGCGGCAACCGCGTTCGGCATTCCCATCGACGGATTCGCGAGAGGCGTGACCTTGAGACGATCCATCTTCTTCTTCAGCACGGCATCCATGCCGTAGAAAGTGAAGAAGAGGTGCAGCTCGGTCCCTTCGGAGACTGCCGCGTTGGCGAGCACCATCGCTGCGGTCGCCCAGTCCAGACTCCCCTTACTCAGGATGATGCTGACCTTGCGGTCCGTCTCATCATCGAACTTCGGCATCAGTGTTCTCCCTTCACACGCAGCCGGTCGGCTTTGGAAGACCGGATATGTACGCCATCTTCTTGGCAGGCTTCTTCGGAAAGAGCCGATATAGCTGCTTCGTCGTCAGACCCGTCTGCATCGACACTCGCCGGATCGTCGCCGTCTCCCCCGTCTCCGCGTAGTCCTCTCGCAGGAACCGGATCGCCTTCCAATGGTCTTCGGTCAGCGCATCGATGTGGATCTCCTTGGCGAGCTCTTGGGCGAGTTCTTCGCTCCACTCGCTTGGGTCGGTCATGAAACCTTCGTCGTCGACGCTGATCTCATGTCCGGCAATCACTTCCGTTGCCATGGCTTCTCCTTTGTTACTATTTGCCCGGCTGTTCGCCGGAAATCGTTCGAAGGGTCAGCATCAGCTTCGCCAGACCCTTCTTCATCGCCGGATCGCGCATCTGGCGAACCAACGCCCGCCACGTGACGTCTTCCGGAACTTCTTGTCCACGGACCGCCGTCGTCGCGTCTCGAAGCATCGTCATCACTTCGGGCTGAGTCATCTCACGCACCGTCTGAAGGATCAGCACGATGTTGTCGCCCAATGCGCGTACGTCTTCCTCCGTGAAATTGGTGACGATCTTGTCCAGCATCTGTCCGCCGTTTCGGATGAACCCGAAGTAGCCGCGGTGCTCGAGATCCTGCAACGCGTCCATCAGGCTGATGACTCCGCTCTGCGTCAACGGAGTCGCGTCCTCGACGAACTCTTTGATGCTCTCCATCCTGTCGAGGAACTCCTCGAGATTCTTGACGTTCCGCAACAGCTTCTTGACCATGTGGGTCATATCGTCGAGCGTGACGTACTGATCTACCTGTTCGAGCTGACGCACTGCATACCGATATGCCTCGCCGGCGAGCGGCGTGATGTCGGCCATGAGCTCATCTCGCTCCTGGCGACGCTCCCTCGCTACGAGTGCCTCCTCCGTGAGAAACTGCACCTGGGCGGCGAGTTGGTCGATCTTGCGGCTCAGCTCGACGACATCGTCGGTCGTGGTGGTGCTCATCTCAGCTCCACTTCCCCGCCATCGTCATATAGGAGGTGACGGGCATTTCCTTGCCCTTGAGCAGCACGTTCCAGTACATCCACCGGAACATCATCTTGCCCCAGTGGTTCATCTCGGATTCCTGCAGCAACGAGAACGGGCCGACGCCGGGAAGCGGGTACTTGCCCGGAAGCGGCTCCGTGTCGTAGTTGAAGTCGATCAGGAGCCCCTTGCCGAAGCCCGACTCGATGAAGCAGTTCGCGTGACCGTCGAAGTTCTCGAGCATGGGGAGGCCGTCGATGTACCGAAGGAAGTTCTCGGTCCAGATATCGACGGCGAAGTGTGCAACCGACCCCGCCTTGGATGTCGGCAATGCTGCGGCGTCGCCCAGAGCGAAGATGTTGTCGTACTTCTTGGAAACGAACGTCTCTTTGTCGACCGGAATGTGATTCAGTTCATCTCCGAGTCCCGACCGGCCGATCATGTCGGCACCCATGCTCACCGGCACGGTCACGAGCAGGTCATATTCGACTTCGTCCTCGTCGAACGCGACGAGGGTGTTGCGGTCCGCATCGACCCGCTCGGGCATGAAGTCCGAAACCAGCGTGATCTTCTTCTCTTCCAGCATCCCGCCGAGCGCCCGAGAGGCGATCGGCTTCGTGAATGCCCCCGGGAGCGGGGTCACGAACGTCAGGTCCACCTTGTCGCGGATCCCCTGTTCGGTGAACCACCAGTCGGCAAGGAAGATGAACTCCAGCGGAGCGACCGGGCACTTGAACGGGAACTCCATGATGTTGAGCACCAGGCGTCCGCCTTCCCAGGATCGCAGGTACTTGGCGAGGTTCACGGCACCTTCGAGCGTGTAGAACGTATGGACGTTCTCCGGAAGTTTCTCTTCCTCGAGGAGCCCCGGCGTCTGGTCCAGTCTCGGATGCGTCCCGGTGGCAATGACCAGATAGTCGTACTCCAGCCATCGATCTCCCTTGACGAGCTTCACCCGGCTGTTGTCCGCGTCGATCACGTCGATCTCCGAGACGATCATCTCGACACCGGTCGGGATGTAGTCTCGCTTGGCCTTGATGACGTCATTACGTCCGTACATCCCAAACGGGATGAACAGGAACCCCGGCTGGTAGTAGTGCGTCTCCTCCTGATCCACGATCGTGATCTGCCATTCGTCGGGATCGAGATGGTGGCTCATCTTGTTCACCACCATGGTGCCGGCAGTACCGGCGCCCAGGACCAACAGTTTCCTCATTCCTTCAGCTCCTTGTTCATCGCTCGGCGAGGGCGGCAATCGCTTCGAGCTTGCCTCGCAACGACTGGAACTCCGCCGTAATCTCAGAAATCATTGCTGCGATACGCGGCAGTGCCTCCAGCACTTTCTGCCGGGCATCCGCGTCGAGGTCGTACACGTCGTCGACGTGCTCCACGAGGTCCGCCGGATCGGCGCCAAAACCCTGCGCCATCGAGTCCAGCTCTGCATCACTTGGCGGCCATACGCCTGGAGCAATACCGCCGGCAATCACCATCGCCTTCAGTTCGGTCCCCACCCGAATGAACGAGCGCGCGCACATGAGGCCGAGATGGCTTCCCGTGAAGCGAGGTTCGAGGTCGGCGGATCCGGCGAGATCCTGCCATCCCGCGATACATTCGGCGGTTCCTCCGGGAATCTGCGCGACGGTGTTGAACAGCCCGCACGGATTGGACACATCGGTGATCGGAACGCCGTGCATGTCGGTGACGACGAGCATGACCCCAAGCATGTCGGCGAGCAGGTCGATGATCGGCTGGACGCACGAGCCGGGGGCCAAGACGGACCCGTCATCCGGCTCGACGGCACGCGATTCACCGGTGCCTGCGTTGGCAGATATGAGCCAGCGTTCGATGGCTGCCTCCGGAAACCGCCACTGTCGTCCCACCTTGACCGCAGGAAGCGACCCGGCTTCAGCCATGCGGTAGATCGTCGAGCGATCCACCTGGAGCAACTCCTGTAGCTCCTTGGATGTCAGCATGCCGGCCAACCGAGACCTGCCTTTCGTGCAGCACTCTGCATACTCTGCATACTGTGCATAATATCTTGCTGCAGGACTTAGCAGGACCTGCAAAGGTCCCGATCGAAAGGGTCGAAAGTCCCTACCTATCGGCGAGCGCACTCACGCAGATCGAATCCCCGGGCACGCACCTCTTCGAGGAAGCGCAGCGGCGAGACCGCCCGCTCCACGGGGTGTACGCCGACGGGTACCTCACCCCGGGCAATGAGTTCCGCCATGATCGCCGCGTGCCAGCCCGTGAGCCGTTCCATTGCCGAAAAGCCCGTTTCAGGGTCGTACCGGTCGACGAGCTCGAACCGCACAGAGACGTCCCGACCACCGCGTACGCCAATCGCCTCGGCGCGCATCACGCAGACGTCGTGAACGTCGTCACCCTCGAGCTGCGGACCGAGCAGCGCGTGGTAGAGATCTCGAGGGACAACCGGAGTCCCGCCGACATCGACAGGATCCATGGAGAACAGTCCGAGATCCTTGAATGCTCGAAAGGCCGCGTAGTGGCCTGGATAGCGGAGGGTCTTGTTCTCGTAGACCTCCAACTCCCCCGCCATCGTGTACGGGACGGTCGATGTGCCCCCTGAGGTGACGAAGGCCTCGAGCGTTCCCAGGTCATCGAACTCGAGCGTCTCGAACTCGGTGAGCGTATCGACCTCGCTCACCTCGCCGTCGCGAAGCACCAGTGCCGTTCCGTCGTACTCGTTGGTCAAACCGTTGATGTGGAAGAAGAGCGCGTAGCGCCACGGTTCCTTGGGATCCTGCGGCAACCCGCCATCCCAGACCCGGGCCTCACGAGGAACCGCTCCCTGCTCCCGCAGCCGCTCTACCGCAGCCAGCGCAAGTGTGTTGTTGAGCCCCGGACCCATCCCACAGTCCGGAACGATCGCAATCTGCGCGGCTCGTGCCTCCTCGTCGAGGTCGAGTTGATCGAGCACGGTGGCGGTGTGCCCCCCGAGATCCACCATGCCGGTACCCGCTGCGATCGCTGCCCGGGTGCACCCGGGGATGAGCACGAACGGAGTGGCACACAGGAAGACATCCAGCGGCCCCACCAGGCCAACCAGGGCATCCTCGTTCGCCACGTCGATCTCCTCGGCGACCGCGACACTCCTCCCGACGAGGGAGTTGATTCGTGCTGCGGCCCGCTGCGCGACGATCAGATCTCGGTCTGCCAGGATCACTTCCTGCGCATCGCCGTGGACCGCCATGTCGTAGCCGGCAGCCGTCCCTTGGCGTCCCGCACCGATGACTCCGTATCGCATCGCCCCGTCCCTTCTCCGTGTGCAGATCGGAGTGTATGCCTACCGCGGGACAGTCTCAGGCGACAGGTCGAATCGATGGGTCGAGCTTCTCTCCACCCGTTTCAATGATCGTCCGTGGCAAGGTCACGAAGAAACACGAGCCCCCGAGACGTTCGGAACGTCGATACTCGGCCGTCCCTCCGTGGGCCTCGGCGACGGCACGCACGACCGCCAGTCCGATCCCCGATCCGGGTCGCGTGGCATCGAGACGATGGGCACCTCTCTCGAACCGCTCCCAAATGGCCAACTCATACCTCTTCGGCACCCCGGGTCCGTCATCGTGAATCTCGATCACGAGCGCAGAATCCACCCTCTTCGCCACGATATCGACCCGGCCTCTGCCGTAACGAATGGCATTCGACACGAGGTTCACAATGAGTTGCTGCAGCCGCTCGGAGTCCACGAAGACCTCGAGACCGGCGTCCGATTCGACCGTTACGGAGGCCCCGCCGGAATCGACCGTCGCCAACGCGGCGTTCAGGAGGCTTTCGAGGGAAACCTTCGCCGGAGCGATATCGATGCTGTCGAGATTGCCTCTTGCCAGCAGCATGAGATCCGACACGATCCGTGCCATGTAGACCGCCTGCTGATGTACGACGTGCAACAGTTCCTCTCGTTCTTCGGCGTCGAGCGGGGTCGTCTCATTGATCGCGAGGTCCAGGAACCCGACCACGGCCGTCAACGGAGTACGCAGCTCGTGGGAGATCGACGAAACGAGTGCCGCTCGCTGACGCTCGACGAGCGTTCGGTTCTCGCGAATGGCGACACCCTGCCTGACGATGACGAGAGCGCTGACTGCGACCGTTCCCCATAGAAGCGCCCAGAAGTTGACGTCGAGTCGCCCCTGGAGGATGCGCACGACGAGCATGGCCGTCATGGCCGCGGCAAGCGAGTATGGAGCAACCAGCGCAAACAGCGATGACCTGCGAGCCGCGTATTCCTGGCGCTGGGGACGTAGTCGGACCATCAGCGCAGCAGCGAAGAAGAGAATGAGCGCTGCGATGTTGACTGCGTAGACCGGCCTTGCCTCCGCGAACGTGCGCCCGATGCCTGACTCCAGATAGGCCAGATCTGCCACTATCTGGGCGATGAATGCTGCACCAACGAACACCAGCCGAATGTCGAACCGGTAGGCCGTGCGCCGCACGAACACCAGGATGAATACGATCATCGCCACCGCGTCGAGCACCGGATACGCGGAGCCGGCCCATCGCTCCCAGGCAGTGAACGACTGCAACCGCCCGAGCAGGTCGCCGAGCACCAGAAGCCAGGCGATGACGCCCATCGAGATCGCTCCGATGAGCCCGTCGAGCATCACACGCAGTCGCTCCGACCAATCGGAGGCGACCTGTGGGAGGAGCGCAAATCCGACGATCCCGAACGCGTACCCACCGAGAAAGAGGATGTCCGGCGGTCCAAAGGCCGCCATTTCGGCGAGTGAGGAGACAATCGCCACCAGGAGCACACCAGTCGCGATGAGCAGCAGGCCGACACCGACGAGGGTCCACGAGACTCGCTCTCTCCCGTCGAGATGTCGAGCCCCGACGATGAAGGTGACCCCTGCGGAGATGCTTCCGAGGAAGAGGCCGATGGGCCCTGCGGTATCCGCCACGGAGGGAACCATGGCCGATACGGCAGCCAACCCCAAGAGCAGCACGAACACCACCGCAGCCAACCACCGCAGCCACATCGGACGTTGCTTCCAGACGTTCAGAAACGATTGCACGCCGCTATATCGGCATGGGGCCTTCACCGCTGAAGCGGATCGATATGCGGTGACTTCTTCTCCGTCAGATCGATCACGATCTCCGTGTCACCCACGACCTCGGGAACGCGCCTTGCGAGTGCATCGGTGAGCGCCACAAACGCTTCGTCTCGCAGATACAGCGAGTTGGAGAACCGCACGCCTGCAGAACCGATCGGAACTGCCGGATAGCCGGACGGATTGACGTAGAAACCATCCGATTGCAGGCGCTTCGCCACCTCGATCGTGTCATCGGGCGTCCCGATACGGATGAACCACACGGGTGAATCGGCCGCCTCGACGACAGGAAGACGGCGTTGCGCGAGAAGACCGCGCGTCAACTCGATCTGCGTCAGGAGTCGTGCCTGGAGCTCTGCGTACTCGCTGGAGAGGTGAATATCCGCCGAGACGATCGCGGCGCCGAGTTCGGCGGGGTGCAATGGACCGGAGAACGTCATCGTCCCGCCGAGTGTTCGGACGCGTCGCGCCGTCTTCTCATCCGGAAAGACGAGCGCTCCCCCACCCGCGCCGATCGACTTCGAGAGCGACCCTGCGACCACCATGCGCTCACGGATGGGCACCTGGCCCAGCACGTAGCCCCGACCGTGTTCACCCGCCCACCCGAAGCCGTGCGCATCATCGAGGTACACATGCAGGTTCGGGAACCGGTCCATGAGTGCCGAGATCTCACGGACGGGTGCAAGATCCCCGAACATCGAGTAAACACCATCGGCCAGATACCACACCGAAGCGGCCGACGACTGTTCCACGGCATCGGCAAGCGCCTCCATGTCGTTGTGCGGTACTGCGGAGATGGACGATCCGGATGCCTGCAGGATCTGACCGGTCAGGCGAAGGGACTCGTGTGCCTGCGCATCGATCAGAATGTCGGATCCGGTGGGAACGATCAGTGGAAGCGCAGCGAGATGCGCAAGCGTGGTGGTCGGCGCGATGACCACGTGTCCTTCGAACATGCGCTCCAATCTTTCTTCGAGCGCCGTATACAGAGGGAGCGCGGTGAAGGCCGTCGACGATGAATAGACGGGCCCATAGCGTGAGATGGCGTCGATCGCACCTGCCTTGAGACGCGGGTCCAGGTTGAGGCCGAGGTACGACGCCATGCCAAAGTTGAGGAGTTCGCGACCATTGATGGTGATCGTCTCACCCCTGAGGACACGATCCTCCACTCGGACACGGAATACGCCTGCTTTCGCGCCCGCGAGCGAGTCACGTTCGAAGCGTCTGAGGAGTCGCTCTTGACGGTTCGGTGAGGGCATCGGTTTCCATTCGGCCCACCAGCCGTGCCCCATTCCCAGGTCCCCACCTTCGGAGCCACCTCAGTGTACCTGCCCTACATCGTGAGTCGGTTCTTGTCACACCCACGGCACAGGTCCGTCCATGCGGACAGAGCGAGCACGCCTCGAGGTTTGCGTTGCTCCCGCCCGCCGCGGCGCTCCCTACGGAGCATCCCGCGCCGGCTCGATGAGCGGTCAGGATGTTCTCCTCACCCCCGGTGCATTGCCACCAGATTCCGGACCCTCTCGACCGCCCGGTCGAGTATCTCCCCTGCACGATCTTCGTCGATGCGCCCGCGTTCGACCGACAGAGCAACCTGCTCGCGAATCGGCTGGAGCAGTGCATCGATCAGTGCGTCCTCGTCGACACCTCTGCTTTGCGCAATCTCGCCGAGACTCTGACCACTCTCGAGTGCACTTCTCAGATCTTGCGGAGTCATGTCCAAGACGTCCGCGCCGATGCGCAGCGCCCCGAGCCTGGCGAGCCGAGCGCGATGTTCTCTGAGCGCCGCTCGCCCAGGATGCGACGACTCGACGAGATCGGTGATCTGCCCGGTTGCGGCGGCAACCATCTCATCGGCTTGTTCCTGCGTAATCCGCCCTTCTGCGACCTGGTCGGCCAGGCGTTCGGAAAGCTCACCCACGAGTGCGGCCACGATCTCCTCGCCGCTCGACCCTCGACTCTCCGCGATCTGCGCCAGAGTCGCACCGTCTTTGAGCTGGTCTTCGAGTTCGGGCACCGTCATGTCGAGCATGTCGGCGACATTGCGCTCCACCGCCATCGCCCGATCTCGAAAACGTTCCGTGTCACGACGGATCCTCTCCGACCTGATGATCGGAGCAAGCCGTCCGGCGACTGCCTCGGCCTGGGACTCTGTGATGGTTCCGTCGTCGATGAGCGGTCGCAGCGCCGTCACGATCCGCGTCTGGTCGGCCGTCGCATGGTCGCCCTCGACTGCTCCCGCCACGGTGAGGCCTCCGACGAGAAGTCCTACGACGACCAGGACCAGGATTCCGATCTTGGCTACACGTTGCATCAACAACCTCCTTTCCAGCCATTGTGCGCCATGGATGTTCGAGAACTGTTAGGGGAACGTGTTTCTGGGATACTGCGCTGATGTTGCTCATGGATGCCGGGTTTCCCGACCCGCCCGGGTTGGACACCGCCATTTCCCACGCCTTGCTCCTCCAGGTCGCTCGTAGGGAACGAGAGTCGGTCTTGCGTCTGCACAAACCCGGCTCCGTCGTAGCCTTCGGCCGAAGAGACGCCGTCCACCCCGGGTATCGGCGGGCCGTCGCTGCCGCCCTGGCTTCCGGATTCGGCGCCGTGGAGCGACTCGCCGGAGGACGTGCCGCGGTATTCCATCCCGGCACGATCGCGTTCTCGTGGACGGTCCCCGTCGACGACCCTCGCGCCGGCATCAATGAACGTTTCCAGGAGATCAGCACGATCATGGTCGACGCCTTCCGTGTCCTCGGCGCCGATGCTCACGTCGGGGAAGTGCCCGGCGAGTACTGCCCGGGAGCCCACAGTGTGAACATCGGTGGAACACGGAAAGTCATGGGGGTGGGCCAACGGATCGTGTCGGGAGCCGCGCACATCGGCGGGGTCGTCGTCGTCTCCGGCGGTGACCAGGTGGCAGAGGTGCTGATCCCCGTATACGAAGCTCTGTGCATCGAATGGAACCCGGCAACGAGTGGAGACCTCTGTTCTGCCACTCCGGGTATCACGACGGCGGACGTCCAACGTGCCATCCTCGACCAATTCGAGGCCGGCTACACACTCGAGCCTGCCAGGTTGGATGAAGCAACACTCGCTCTCGCCTCGGAACTCGAGCCGCTCCACCGTCCGGCTCACGCCCCACAATCATGAACTCGAAGGCCGCGGTGTGCAGGGTACGCTCCGTCTCCATGTCGAATGGTGACACATGAGAGCCGTCCTCGGCGCCATCGTGACGGTCCTCCTCATCGGCGGAACGGTCGTGATGCTGTCACCGTCGGTGGACGAACCCACCCGTCTCGCCGCAGGCATGGCGGTCCGGGTCGGTGTCCTCTTCGGTGCCGTCTGGCTCGCCTTCCCTGACCTGCGCAGGGTGCGCGCGCGGATCGCCATTCCCCTGGCCGCCGTCGGGCTCGCGCTGTTGTACCGGCCGCGCCTCGCAGCGTTGCTGCTGCCGGTGGCAGTCGCCATCATCGTGCTCACGCCCCGATTCTCGAGAAGGAAGCTCGAATAGACCTGACACACTGCGTCTCTCGAGTCCGATCACGATCCTCGACCCGCAAACACCCCATGTCGATTCGCCGCCCCTCGACGTCGTGATCTCCGTGTCAAACGTCTCCGATCGTCACGGTGGCCGGGAAACTCGATAGCCTTACGCCATGCAACGCATCCTGGTGATCAACGGACCGAACCTGAATCTGCTGGGCACGCGCAGCCCGGAGATCTACGGTACGACGACGCTCACCGACCTCGAGGCCCTTTGCAGATCCTGGGGTACCGAGCTGGGGGTCGAAGTGCGGACCTTTCAGTCGAACCACGAAGGAGCCTTGATCGACGGCCTCCACGAAGCACGTGACGTGTTCGACGGCGTCGTTCTCAACCCAGGCGCCTACGCACACACCTCCTACGCGCTCCGTGACGCGATCGAAGCTGCCGGCATTCCGACGGCCGAGGTCCACATCTCCAACATCAAGGAACGAGAACCGTGGAGGAGCATCTCGGTGACCGCTCCCGCCTGCACCGCAACCATCTACGGCCGCGGAATCCAGGGATACCGGTGGGCGCTCCGTCACCTCGTCTTTGCACACCGAGTTCCGCCGAAGGTCCTTGCCTACGGAGAAGGTCCCGACCAGGTCGGAGACCTGCGGCTCCCTGAAGGACCCGGACCGCATCCCATCGCCGTGCTGTTGCACGGTGGTTTCTGGAGGCGGCAGTGGACCAGAGACCTCATGGATGGTCTGGCGGTCGACCTCGCAGAGAGGGGATTCGCCACCTGGAACCTCGAGTATCGGAGGATTGGTGAAGGAGGGGGATGGCCGGCAACCGTGCTCGACGTCGCACAAGGAATCGATCACATCACTCTTCTCGAAGCCGACATCGACCGATCCCAGGTCGCTGTCATCGGCCACTCGGCAGGTGGCCATCTCGCGCTTGCCTCCTCTGTTCGGACCGATGCAGTCACACCGGCACTCCTGGTTTCACTGGCCGGCATCACCGACCTCGCTGCAGCTCTGCGAGACGGACTCGGTTCCGATGCCGTGGCCGCCTTCATGGGTGACGCGACGTCAAAGACGGCCATCGCCCAGGCATCACCCACAACCATGTCTCCGCTCGGAGCTCGCCAGTTGATCGTCCACGGGACCGACGATGACGCCGTCCCGGTCGACTACAGCCGCCGTTACGTCGATTCGGCCCGGGCGGCCGGAGAGGATGTCGAATACGTCGAGCTTGCATCCACCGGACACATGAGCCTCATCGACGAGCGGAGCGCCGGTTGGTCCGACATTGCCGGTCGGCTCGCGGAGATGCTGCCATGACTTGGGTATTCACTGCCATGACCGTCTTGGCCTTGATAGTTCTGCTCGCCGGCGAGCGTGACAACGTCACCCTTCGCAACGTCGCCAAGCCGGTCGCGTCCGCCGGGTTCCTCGGAGTTGCCCTGAACGCCGGTGCACTCGACACGCACTACGGGACGTGGATCTTTCTCGGTCTCATGCTCGGAGCGGCGGGTGACGTGCTGCTGCTCGGCGCATCACAGGCCGCGTTCCTCGGTGGTCTCATCACGTTTCTCTTGGGGCATGTCGCCTATGTCGTCGGCTTCGCGATGCTCGGCATCGACACCGGCGTGTCCTTTGTCGCCGGAAGCGTCGCACTCGTCGTTGCCGCGTTGATCTTCGTGTGGCTGCGCCCCCACCTGCCGCCTCCAATGGTCGGCCCGGTCATCGGCTACGTCGCCGTCATCTCGACGATGCTCGTCGTTGCGATTGGAGCGACCGCATCCGGAGCGACGCCGATGCTGCTCGCCGGCGCCGTTGCGTTCTACCTCTCGGACCTCTCCGTTGCCCGCGACCGCTTCGTGGCCCCCGGCTTCGTCAATCGCGTGTGGGGTCTGCCCCTCTACTACACCGGCCAGCTCCTCATCGCCTGGTCGGTGATATCGGTCTGAGAGTGCGCGACCACCCGCTACTCTGACCGTGTGATCATCCCGAACGGTGACCTGGATCTCCTCGCCGTGGGAGAGGCCCTCGTTGATTTCATCTCGGAGATGCCTGCCAAGCATCTGCGCGAGGTGGAATTGTTTCGCCGGTACCAAGGAGGCTCTGCCGCCAACGTCGCCGTGAACGTTGCGAAACTGGGCGGCGCGGCCGCGGTCGTCGCCAAGGTGGGCATCGGCGCGTTCGGTACGTTCATCAAGTCCGAGTTGAGAGCGTCCGGGGTCAATACGGACTATCTCCTGATGGATCACCGTGTCCACACGACCGTGGTGTTCGTTGCCCGCACGACCGGCACACCCGACTTCGAGGCACTGCGAGCCGGTGATGCGCAGCTCGGTCCCGGCGACATTCCGGCCGATGCAATCCGCCGATCTCGGATCGTGTATTCGACCGCTTTTGCCCTCTCGCGCCAACCGGAGCGAGTCGCCGTACAACGCGCGTTCGCCTTGGCCACCGAACACGGAAGGCTGACGTCACTCGACCCCAACTACAGCCCGATCGTCTGGCCACAGCGAAACGAGGCACTGAACGTGATCAGGGGGCTGCTCACCCGAACGACCTTCGTGAAGCCTTCCCTCGACGACTGCCGCCGCCTCTTCAACGATGATGTCGAGCCAGGTCTCTATGTGGACCGGTTCCACGACATGGGCGCAAGCACGGTGGTGCTGACGATGGGGGCCGACGGCGTGATCGCCTCGGATGGCCGCCGGAAGTTCTACGTCCCTGCGCGGCCGGTGAAGGTGCGGGACGTGACCGGCGCGGGTGATTCGTTCTGGGGCGGTTTTCTCGTAGCGACGCTCGATGGGCATGATCTCGAGCGCAGCGTCCGATTCGCCGGTGAGGTCGCGGCACGAAAACTCGCTGCGGTCGGGCCGCTCCCGGGCGTGATCGATCGCCGGGAGATCTACGCGTCGATCGGATGAGCCCGGTCTCGTCAATGCCGGCAGGAAGAGGTGCTGCCGGCATAGACGAGAGTCGATGTCGTCACCGAAAATCCCTGGACCGGATTCCCTCGACCGGCCACGCAGTGAACCCGCGTGCCACCAGGTTGGTGACACCGTCTCGATACTCGACGACCCCATCGATCACCAACCCCACGTGGCGCCTGGCCGTCTCGCGATTGGTCTGCCACACCTCGGGTAGCACGACGACATTGAGCAACCCCGTCTCATCCTCGATGTTGAAGAACACCACCCCGTTTGCCGTACCAGGGCGCTGCCGGTGTGTGACGATCCCGCCGACTCGAGTTCGCCATCCGTTGCGGCGGCGCCCCAATACGTCTGCGATGCGGACGCATCCCTGCTCGTCGAGCCGTTCTCTCACGAACTCGACGGGGTGGCGCGGCGACACGCCTGTCGCCCACAGGTCTGCCCGGTGCAGCTCGACATCGTTCATCCCGGGCAACATGGGAGCGTCGACGCCGGGGGCGAGCGCCAGCCGCTCCGGATCGATCTCCGCGAGCGCCCCGGCCGCCCACAGCCCTTCCCTGCGGGACATGCCGAGCGATCCGAGCGCTCCCGCAGCAGCCAACCCCTCGAACGCATCGACCGACAGGCCGGTGCGCTGCGCCAAGTCCCGTGCGTCCCGGAACTCACCACCGATCAATCGTGCAGCTTCGATTCGTCCGATCTCCTCCTCCCCCAGGTTCCGTACGTACCGCAGCCCCATCCGCAGTGCGACCGCAGCACGAACGGGATCGTCGATCGCTCCCCTTCCCAATCGCCACGACTTGCCGTAGTACGTCACCACCTCGTCCGGATCGGCGTCATACGGCTCTACGGTGCAGTCGTGAAAGGAACGATTCACATCCGGTTCCAGGACCACGACACCGTGGCGCTGGGCATCTTGCACCAGCGTATTGGGGCTGTAGAACCCCATTGGGTAGGCGTTCAACAAACCGGTGAGAAACTCGGTCGGCCAGTGATACTTCAGCCAGGCGGACATGTACACGATGTAGGCGAAACTCACCGAATGACTCTCGGGGAACCCGAAGCTGGCGAACCCCTGGAGTTTCTCCCAGATCTCATCCGCCGCTCGCCCGGTGATCCCGTTTCGCTCCATCCCGGCGAAAACCTCGGTACGCAGCCTTTCCATCGCCTCATCGGAGCGTTTGTGGGTCATCGCCGATCGCAACCGGTCAGACTGGCTGCCGTCGAATCCGGCGCAGACCCGGGCGAGTTCCATCAACTGCTCCTGGAAGATCGGCACCCCGAGGGTCTTGGCGAGAATCGACTCTGCCAGCGGATGTGGGTATCGGACCGGCTCTTCACCGTTGCGGCGCTGCAGGTACGGATGCACGGACTGGCCCTGGATCGGTCCGGGCCGGATCAGCGCAACCTCCACTGCGAGGTCGTAGAACGTTTTCGGTTTCATCTTCGGAAGGGTCGCCATCTGCGCCCGGGACTCCACCTGGAAGATCCCGACCGTGTCCGCTGTCGTGAGCATTTCGTAGATGGCCGGTTCCTGCGGGATCGTGGCCAGGTCGATGGCGACGCCGTGCGTATCCGCGATCGTGTCGACGGTGAGGTGAAGGGCATTGAGCATGCCGAGAGCGAGGAGGTCGAACTTGACGATTCCGATCGCGGCGCAGTCGTCCTTGTCCCACTGCAATACGGACCGGTCCTGCATCCG
This sequence comes from Gammaproteobacteria bacterium, assembly GCA_011682695.1. Lineage (NCBI taxonomy): Bacteria > Pseudomonadati > Pseudomonadota > Gammaproteobacteria > Gammaproteobacteria bacterium. The sequence goes on along the minus strand of JAACED010000006.1, from coordinate 5,847 downwards.
GCCCCACTCCATGGGGACGACCTGCCACAGGGGACGATCGGCGATCACCATTCCGCCCGAATGGATGCCGAGATGTCGGGGGAATCCGTCGAGTCGGTGGCACACGTCGTAGATGAACTCGGCGGTCATTCCCGCCGGCAACGGCGCCTCCAGTCGCAGTTTCGCCGGATTGCGAGTATCGACGTACTTGGACAGGCCATCCACCTGTGCCTGGGTCAGTCCGAAGGCTTTGCCGACATCGCGCAGCACCGAGCGGGCACGGTAGGTGATGACGTTGGCGACCATCGCCGCACGTTCACGCCCGTATCGGCGGTAGCAATATTGGATGACCTCCTCCCGGCGCTCGGCCTCGAGGTCGAGGTCGAGGTCCGGAGGCCGCCCTCGCTCGTCGGAGAGGAACCGCTCGAACGGCAGATGCAGTCGAATCGGGTCGACCCTGGTGAGGCCGATACAACGACACACCGCAGAGTCGGCACCCGACCCACGGATCTGGCAGTAGATGTCCTGGGAACGAGCGAAGTTGACGATGTCCCACACGACGAGGAAGTAGCCGGGAAACCCGAGGCGTTCGATCACGTCGAGTTCGTGTTCGAGCCGTTCTCGTGCCCGCGGTTCGATACCGCCGTCGCAGCCCGGATACGCGCTGCGGGCTCCTTCGAAGGTGAGATACCGCAGGTACTCCATCTCGGAACGGAAATGGCCCGGCATCGGAAAATCGGGAAGCTTTGGTGCAACGAGTCGTAGGTCGAAAGAGAGCACCTCTCCAAGCTCGCCGGCGCGTTCCACCGCCCCTCGATACCTGGCGAAACGCCCAACCATCTCGGAGGGGTCCTTCAGGTACCGCTCGTCGGTGGCGGAGCGGTACCCATCTGCGTCATCGAGGCTTCTCCGTCCCCCGATGGCGGCCAATACGTCGGCGAGATCTGCGTCGCTACGGTCTGCGTAGTGGACGTTGTTGGTGGCGACCACCGGCAGTTGCAGCCGTCGGGCAACATCCCACAGCAGATCGTTGCGGGGATCGTCCTCCGGCATCGCGTGATGCCACAGCTCGACGTGCAGCCTGGATCCGAAGACCTCCCGCAGACGCGCGGCCTCGCGCAACGCTCCCTCCACATCTCCGGCCTGGGACGCCCTGGGCACCGCTCCGTGATGGCAGCCTGTCAGCGCATACAGGCCTCCCTCTCGTGCCGCCTCTTCGAGATCCCGCCAGGTGTAGACGGGACGATCCTTCTTGCCGCGAAATTGGGCTCGGGTCACGAATCGGCTCAGCGCCGCGTAGCCGTCCGCCGACGGCGCAAGGAGTACGAGATGGTCGGTCTGTGGAGTATCCACCGGCTTGGTGCCGTGCATCCGCCTGGTCCGACCCCGCCGGCGGGACCTGGTGTCTCGGCCACCATCCTCTGCGCCGTTCCGTCGGCCAGGAATACCGCTCGCGATGTCCTCGTCCTGCGTCCTCGCGTGCGACGCCCCTGGGTCGGGATCGCCGCGGGCAAGCCCGATTTCCACCCCGTATACCGCGGACAGGCCGGCGCTGCGGGCAGCCTGAGAGAACCGCACCGCACCGTAGAACCCGTCGTGGTCGGTGACCGCCAGTGCCCGGTACCCAAGCGCCGCAGCCCGCTCCACGAGTTCCTCGGGAGGAGAAGCGCCGTCGAGGAAAGAGAAGTTGGTGTGGCAGTGCAGCTCTGCGTAAGTCATACTTCGTTTCTGTCGTACCCACTCCATACTATCGAACGTATGTTCGGTCCGTGGAGCAGGGTCGCCGAGATGCGTGCCAAACCCTCCCCCGTCCCCCGGGGCCTCCTCGGGAAGAAACCAGGCCTGGGCTCTACATCTGTCCGGAAACTCTGTAAGTTGATCATGGAGGAAGACGCATGCGTGCAGCGAGCATCATCCTGGGAATCGCCCTGCTTGCCCCTGCATGCGCCCCGGACACAGATCCGCTCCCCACAAACCCCAGCACAACGACATCGCAAGGAGGAATCATGCGCCTCTCCAGTTCTGCATTCCTGCACAACATGCCTATCCCGTCGCGCTACACATGCGACGGATTCGACGTGAATCCACCACTACAGATCAACGACATCCCGCCAGGCACCCGGAGCCTCGTCCTGTTCGTCGACGATCCCGATGCTCCAGACCCAGAGGCGCCCAAGATGGTCTGGGACCACTGGGTCGTCTGGAACATCGATCCAGCGACGCGCGAGATCGGCGAGGGCTCCGTCCCGGCCGGCGCCGTTCAGGGCAAGAACTCATGGGGCCGCAACAGCTATGGCGGACCCTGTCCCCCGATCGGCACACACCGCTACTTCTTCAAGCTCTTCGCCCTCGACACGACGCTGACCCTGACGCCGGCCGCGACCAAGGCCGACGTCGAGGCGGCATTCGCAGGCCACGTCATCGATCAGACCGAGCTGATCGGCACCTACCATCGATAGCCGTCACCCCTTCGTCTGGTAGCTTCCCGCCGATGAGGAGGACATTGCGAACCGCCGGTTTCATGGTGCTGGCGTGGTCGATGGCAACGGCATACACCAAGCGGCACAACCTGCCAAGCTTCCGAGGAAGCGACGCATCAGGGGTCTTCGGTGATGCCGACCTGGCGGAGTTGTCCATTGTCGTCCTCGGCGACTCGAGTTGCACCGGCCCGGGGCTCGAGCACCCGGAAGACATCTGGATCCAGCGCATCGGACGCGAACTCGGACAACGCTTCCGCGTGACGCTGGACAGCTTCGCCATCGGCGGTTCGAAGGCACGAGACGTGCTGGCCGATCAGGTCCCGAAGGCACTCAAACGTCGTTACGACCTTGCGATCGTATCGGTCGGAGGCAACGACATGATTTACGGCGTCCCCATCGCGAGGTTCCATCGGCAGCTGGCTTCCATCGTGGATGCCCTCGCACCTTCGGCCGGAGCGATCGTGCTCTCCGGCGTTGGCGACATGGGCAGCATCCCTCGCCTTCCGCTCCTCCTCAGGCAGCCCGCACATGCCAGAGGGCGTGCCGCCGACCGGGCCCATGCCCAGGTTGCAGAGCATCGGCCCAATGTCTTCAAAGTGCCGCTGTGGAACTCCGCCGAGGCGTTCCGTACAGACCTCACCCTGTGGTCCCCCGACCTGTTTCACGCGAGCAGCAAAGGTCATGCTCTGTTCGCCGAAGCGGCACTGCCTACGATTGCCGAGGCACTCGAGTACGTCGGACGGTAGGTGTCAGTCATCAGTCATCAGCGCGTTCCCGGCAAGAGGGTGCCGCGTCAACTACTGAGAACTAACCGTCCAGCTTCCAGCGGCCCGAGGCACACGATCGGGTAGAGCTGCGAGCCACGGGAGGCCGAGGAACGCCAGGAAGACGATCTCGCGAAGCATCCTGTCTCCCGCCTACGCGCTTCGACTACGCTGCCGCCCCATGAGGCTGCCATCTCCGGTCCGCACGACCATAACGGTGGTCAACGGGCTGCTCGTCACGGCGATAGCTTCGATTGTCGTCACGATCGTCGGGTTGATCCGCCCCGACTCCCCCTGGGTCGACAAGATCGCGCGCGCCTGGGCCAAGGCCTGCCTGTGGCCGTCCGGCACGCACCTCGACATTCGGGGAGTCGAGAACGCAAACCCCAATACCTCATACGTCGTGGTGTCCAATCACCAATCCACGCTCGACATCATGGCGCACTTCCTTGCTCTCCCGGTACCGATCCGTTTCCTCGCGAAGAAGGAGCTCTTCTCCGCGCCGCTGCTGGGATGGGCGTTGAAGGCGATGTCCATGGTGCCTGTCGACCGGAGGTCACACAACTCCTACCGAGAGGTGAAAGAAGGGGCGCTACGAGTTGCAGAGCTCGGCAAGTCGATCATCGTCTATCCGGAGGGAACCCGGACCAGAGACGGCGATCTGCTCCCCTTCAAACGGGGTGCCTTCGCCATTGCCATCCATACCGGCCTTCCCATCCTCCCGACGACCATCTACGGTGCACGCAAAGCCTGGGTTCCGAATCGAAAGAGAATCGACGGAGGACCGATCATCGTGTCCATCGGAGTTCCCATCCCCACTGCCGGACTGACCGACGACGACATCAGCCGCCTGAGAGACGAGACGAAAGGCGTCATTCAGCACACCCTCGACGAACTCTCCCGGGAGAACCCATGATCGATGTCATTAGAACCGGTATCACGTACCTTCTGATCTTTCTGGGAACGTTGATCGTCACTCCGGCGTTCATCATCATCGGGTGGATCAACCCGGCAAGCCCCTGGATGGAGCGTTTCGCCACGTTCTGGTCACACCTTTGGCTCGTCGGGCTTAACGTTCGACCTGAGGTGGAAGGTGCAGATCGAGTTGACCCGTCGGGCTCATACATCGTCGTCGGCAATCACCAGTCGAACCTCGATCCGGTGATTCACTTCCTCGCCCTCCCAGTACCCCTTCGTTTCCTTTCCAAGAAGGAGCTGTACTCGGTTCCCATATTCGGCATCGCCATCAAGGCATTCGGCATGATCAAAGTCGACCGGGACCAGCCATCGATGGACTACATCAACAAACAAGTGGACAAAGCGGTGGCGCGCGGCAGATCGATCATCATCTACGGAGAGGGCACTCGCAGCAAGACCGGTGATCTGGGACCGTTCAAGAAGGGACCCTTCGTCATCGCTATCCAAACGGGACTGCCGATCGTGCCGGTTGCCATCGAAGGAACAAACGCCATCTGGCCGCCAGGAGCAAAGATGATGCACCCGGGTCCGGTCAAACTGGAGATCGGCGAACCGATCAAGACGACCGGCCTCACACTCGCCGACGTGGATGACCTCCGGGATCGGGTACGAACCTGGATCGCAGCATCGCTCGAACGGCTCGGCGGCTGAACTCCTCATACCCGCCCCGCGGTCTGGCAGCAACTCTGGCGGCACCAAGTACCGAATAGCAGTTGCGGCTCGCGAAGCGAGCCTCCTCAGTCATATAGCCCGGCCAGATAGCTTTTCCCCTCGCGGACATCACAGAGCAGAGCACCGGTGGAAGTGACCATCTGGTAGCGACTCGCAGCGGCCTCGCCGGCCCACCATCGTCCCGTCACACGCCATGGCCCCGCCCATGAGAGCACGCTCTCCCACCTGCTTCGCAACCGCACACGCACCGGCATGCCGGCATCCCATTCGATCTCAACCGGCCGCGGATCAGGGATGACCAACGCGGGAGACGGGGTGGGAATCGCTCCTCTCCAGGGCACCTCGTCTCGATGTGTACGAGGCTGCTCCTCACCCCATCGCCGCCAGAGAACCCGTTGAGAAGGAGCTCTCCCTCCCCGAGGTGTTGCCTGAAGGACCGCGTCGGGCCCGACGAGTGCCTGGACGCGAGCGATGGCACGCTCTGCTTCGATCCGAACGGCGATGTTCTCGAAGAGGGTCAACGGTCGACCTTCCCCAGACAGGTCTGCCGGTGCAATGCGCATCCGAACGACCCCTCCCGGAATACCCGCAGTTTCGATCCAGGCACGCAACTGCCACCATGTCCGTTCGGTCAGCGCCGACTCATCGAACGGATCGCTGCTCCGCCACACCCGGTGCCGCTCGGTGCCGTCCGCGGCGGCGGCCGAGATCTCGATCCGGTGCGGAGCGACCCCGTGAGCAACGAGCATGCCCATGAGACGATGCGCAAGCGTGCGAGCGGCAAACCCGACCTGTTCGAGCAGCAGGAGTGGTTCTTCGAACCGTATCTCGACAGCGAGATCCTGTGGAATCTCCCGCGGGACGGGTACCCGATCCTCTCCGCCGGCGAGCCGGTGTGCGGCTGCCCCGATGTTCCCGAACCTCGAGAGAACGGCCGCCCTGGGCAGACGAGCCAGATCGCCGAGAGTTCCGAC
>JAACED010000005.1 GCA_011682695.1 Gammaproteobacteria bacterium | reverse complement strand
GCATCGATGAGCAGCGGTATCACCAGGGCCAGCATGACCGCCACCACTCCGGCACCACCAACGGCAAGTAGAAGGACGAAGATCACGGCGGCAGCCCCGGTGGTACGACGAAGACGAGGGGTCCATGCGAGCGGCGCGGTCCGCCCGCGCACACCGAGCCCGATCGGGCCGAAGGCAATGATGGCCACCGTTACCAGGCCCGCCGGCCGTACCCAGATCGACACGATCGCTCCGGCCAGTGCAAGAGCGAATCCGATGAGGTTCACGACACGGCTCCCCCACCACCGCACCGCGAATCGGACCACAGAGCCAGGCAGGTAGTGCTCTCTCTGGGCCACACGGACCCAGCGCAGCATCGACACCCCCGAGGCGGCAACGGCTGCTGCAGACGTGAGAATGTCGATCACAACAGCTCCAGGATCTCTGCTCGCACGATCTCCGGTGCACGGATCAGAAGGTGGTGCCCGGCATCGGGTACCACTCTGAGGTGAGCGTTGGGGAGGAGCTCGGCAGCCGCCTCGGCGACTCTGACCGGCACTTCGTCATCTTCACTGCCCCATACGAGCCGGGTGGGACATTCGATCTTCGGCAGCAGATCCTCATAGGTCTCGTTGACCGCTGTGACCAGGATGTCCCTCATGACCCCACTCACCGCTCGGTAATCGGACGATCCGTATCGGTGCTTGGCGCGCTCCAGCCGATCCTCTCCGAGAAGGAACCGGAACGACTTCGTCACCCGGTAGGCGAGCGGCGGTCGCCGCACGGGCGCCGAGCGCAGCAGCGGGACACCCACCAGCACGAGCCCGGAGACTGGTCGAGTCGCTGCGAGATTGAGCGCGACCCGCCCTCCGAAGGAGTGCCCGACCACGACCGGAGGCGAAGAAAACTCCGCGAGAACCGCCTCTACCGCCCTCGCGTACCCATCGGTTCCCATGGCAGACTCAGGAGCGGCGGACGCGCCGAAGCCGGGAAGATCGAGCGCAATCGAAGGGACATCGCGGAGCGCTTCTGCGAAGTCCGAATGGTCCCTTCCCCAGCCGTGAAGGGCGAGGACCACTGGTCGGCGGTCGCCGTAGCGCTCTCCGAACATACCGGCAATTGTCGTCAGCGCCACCGTCGCACTCCGTATCGCTTCGGCGTGAGATTACCCGTCATGATCACCCACGCCGACCATACTGGAGGCTGTGAGTCGCACTCATCCAGAAGATTTCAGAACAAGGACGGCCCTGCTCGGCATGCGCGTCATGACACTGCTGATCTTGGCGTTGGTCGTAACGGCATATCTCAACGGCGTCATCACCGATCTCCGGGTCTGGGGACCGGCCACCCTCACCGTTCTCGCCGTCATCCTGCTGACGCTGCTGCGATGGACGACACTCGAGCAGCGCTGGTTGGGAAACCTGCTGCTGTGGCTCCTCTTCGCCGTCGTCATCGCGAGCCTGACCGCTGCCGGTACGATTCCGGAACTCCAGTCCGCGGTGCTCGCCGCCGACCTGGCAATCGTCGCTCTTTCCGCAGTGATGACCGGCCTCGTTGTGCACACGATCATCAGCGTGCTCGTCGCGGCCTCCTATCTCGCCGTGGTGCTCACGGGTGGTGAGCATCCGGCGGACATCATCGTTCCCCTGGTCGCTGTCGCCGCGGTGTCGCTGGCCGTCGGCATGCTGACCCGCGGGTTTCGTCAGGAGAGCCGCCTGGCTACCGAGCGGCTCGAAACGCTCAAGGCCCGCGAGGTGGACCTGGCGAGACTGTACGACGTATCGACGGCCACCTCGGCCGCCGAGACCGTGCAAGAGGCCCTCCCGGTCCTCGTCGGCAGGATCGGCCAGTACCTGCATGCGCAGGTGGGTGCCCTGTTGTTGCGGGACCCGCATCGCCCCTACCTGAACGTCATGAGTCCGATCTGGACGGTCGGGAACGCGCTGGAAGTGGATGGCTACCAAATCCCGCTTCGCAACGCCGGCGACCTCGAGCGCGTGTACATGTCGGGCTCTCCCGCGATCTTTCATGACATCGACAAAGATCCGGACGTCCACGGGCTGCTCGGCGAACTCGGTGTCCACAACGCGATTGCTGCACCGATGAAAGTGGAGGATCGAACGCTGGGCGTCATGGTGCTGGCAGACAAAGTGGATGGGCCGTTCACCGAGGAGGACGTCCAAGCTCTGGTCTCACTCTCCACGCCGACTGCACTGGCGATCGCTCAACTCGAACGGATCGAGGAAGCGGCACAGACCAGCAGGAAGATGGAAGAGCTCGCAGCGATGAAGACAGACTTCGTGTCTGTCGTCAGTCATGAACTCAGAACGCCGCTCACCTCGATCATCGGCTCACTCGCCACGCTGACACGTCCCGAGCTGCAACCCTCCGACGAGATGGCGCGCGACCTGCTGCATTCTGCACGCTCGCAGGCAGCCAGGCTCGGTCGTCTCATCGAGGATCTCCTGATCGTCTCGCGAATCGAAGGGAGGGCGCTTCCAACCCGACCCGAGCTCATCGACCTCAGAGCACTCCTCGAAGCCGCCGTGGCCGACATCCCCAATACGGAACGAGTATCGATCGAGTGTCCGCCGATCTCGCTGCCCTCCGATCCCGACCATCTCCAGCGGATCGTCATCAATCTCGTCGAGAACGCCCTCCGGTATACCTCCGACGAAACCGTCGAAGTCATCGCTACCGAAAGCGACGACGCCGTGACCCTCTCCGTCGTCGACCACGGACCCGGCATACCGGCCGACCTGCGCGACCAGATCTTCGAGCGCTTCATACAGCTCGGACCGATCTCCACCAGGAAACAGGGCGGAACGGGCCTGGGACTCGCCATCGTTCGCGGCCTGGTGAGTGCAATCGGCGGCACCGTTCGCGTCGAGGACACGCCCGGTGGCGGTGCAACGTTCGAGGTGCGGATCCCCAAGACTCCACCGGATCCGGATGCGCCCGCCCCCCGGCACGTGCACTCGACCGACGGGAAGATCCTATTCGGCTCCAGCAGCGATGGCGTGGAATCCTCCGTCCACGTGAACGAGTTCCCCGGTCGTCATCGGCGTCCAATCTGAGAGCAGCAAACACACCATTCGTGCCACGGGAGTCGGGTCCTCGACATTCCACGCCAGAGGTGCCCGTTCCCTCCAGACTTCGTCGAACCTCGCAAAGCCGGGAATCGACCGTGCTGCAACGGTCCCCAGCGGACCTGCGGCAACGGCGTTGACTCGAATCCCCTGCGGACCGAGATCACGGGCGAGATACCGGGTCACCGACTCGAGCGCCGCCTTCGCGACTCCCATCCAGTCGTACGCAGGCCAAGCCTGGCGATTGTCGAAATCAAGTGTGACGAGCGAGCCGCCCGACGGCATGAGCGGAGCAAGGCATGCCGCGATCGTCTTGAAGGAAAAGGCCGACGTCATGAACGCGACCTGAGCGCTCTCAGGTGGCGTACTCAAGAACTTGCCGCCGAGAGCATCGTCCGGAGCGAAGGCAATCGCGTGCAACGCCCCGTCGAGACTTCCCCACCGAGAGGAGATATCGTCGACGAGCGCTTCGACATGGGAAGGATCGTTCACATCCAACTCGATGACGTCAGGCGGGCTGGGAAGCCGCAGGGCAGACCGCTGCGTGACCCGCAGCCCGCGACCGAAGCCGGTGAGCAGCACCTCTGCACCTTCTTCTTGCGCCACTCGGGCGACGTGCCACGCGATCGAGTCGTCGGTGAGCACTCCGGTGATGAGAAAGCGTTTCCTTGCCAGCAACATAAGTCCACCTCTTCGACGCCTCGCCCCTCACGGTACTTGGTGCCCGACGCCACGGAGTTGGTTACCTCGACACCGGCATGCCGTCAGACCAGGTCGACGACCCTCCCCTTGGAAATGTCCACGACGAATTCTCGACCACTTCTCGAGTCCGCTATCCAGGAGGCGAGCTGCTCGCCTTCACGACGGACGACCCACCACGCATACTCTCGACGACCCCAATGGGAAGAGCGAGCAGCACGAGCGGTGAGGACGGCTTCGACTTCGGTGAAGAACAACCCGATCGCTCTCTCGTGAATAGCGCCGGTCGGCAGACCCGCAGCCTCCTCTTCGATGTACTCGATGGCCTCAAACACGGCAGTCTCCTGACTGCCCCTACTCCGTGCCGCGTCAGCACGCTACAGCACGAAGGCGCGATTCTGTGGATTTCGCCGCACACCTGGCACGACCTCATGCCGACGGCCGGCTGCATTCAGGAAAGATCGACGATCTGCTCTTTCGAGAGGTCTACTACGAATTCGCGACCGCTTCGAGAATCGGCAATCCATGAGGCGACCCGTTCGCCCTGGCGTCGGGCGATCCACCAGGCGTACTCAGGACGATCCGTGTATGCGTCACGCGCCGCCCTGGCAGCAGCGATTGCCTCCTTCTCCGTAGCGAACGTCCCGAGGGGTGTTTCGAGCGACACGCCAGTGGGAAGCCCATCGACTTCTTCTTCCACATACTGGACGGCTTCGTACACGACCCTCTCCTCACCAACACTCGCCCTCATCAGCGTACCGTATCTGAACTGAGATGGCTCAGCTTTCGGGTGGGTTACACCATCTTCGACGGCATCAAGGCAGCCCACCGGATCCGCCTCGGAGAGCTGTTTGGTCACTCCTCATACTCCTCCGACCGAAGCAACGGTGCGAGACACGCGATGAAATCTGTGTTTCCAGGATGTCCGAGCACGAGAAAACCCCGAGGGAGCTTCTGTCGAAACGTCAGCCCTCTCGGGGTTCCTGTCCCACCGGAACTCCGTGCCCCGAAGGAAACGGTCTCCCGATAAGAGCCCCAAGATGATCTCTCGACCTTCTCAGGTGCGCTACGGAGTTACCTCCATTGCGCACCATATTTGTACCGCCACCGGCCATCGTTCGCAACCCAAAACCTTCTCCAGATTTCGCGACCACCAAGCCAGATTTCGCGAACTCCTCCAGGTACCAGGTACGGGGTACCAGGTACGGGGTACGGCCCGCGCAGCGGGCCACAACGCGAGAAAACCCCGAAGGAGCTTCTGTCGAAACGTCCGCCCTCTCGGGGTTTCCCGTCCCGCCGACACCGGTGTCGAAACACCGGACCGCCGGGCCCGAAGTCGGAAACCAACTCCGGTTGCCGCAGTCTGCGGTGCCCTTCGAGCCCTGAGGCCCGTCGGACCACTCTCGCTTCGGCAGAACCGAAGTCCGAGTGTTGCCCCACTCCGGATCGAAACCCGAAGGAAGCCTCCCTCCGTCACCGGAAGGACCCGCTTCCCGATCCGACCACGAAACCCGAAGGCCTCACGATACGCCTCCTCTCGGAGGACGGCCCCTCTCGGAGCACCGACCGGAAAGTCGGCAGGATCACCGTCCGGTCGCCCGGCCGGCTCACCCTTGCTGCATCGAACGTCTCCAATGCAGCAAAGGCAACCTACGGAAGCCTCCATGAACATGCAAGCCTGAGACCTGTCTGATTTTCGCGATCACAAGTCGACTTTTCGCGACTCACGCCATGAAGTGTCACACCCAGTCGCTATCGTCGCGGCCATGAGCCTCGAAACCCTTTCCCCGAGCAGAGCCGGTGATTTCAAGACGTGTCCGCAACTGTTCAAGTTCCGCGCAATCGACCGACTTCCGGAACCGACGACGATCTACCAGGCACGAGGTACCACGACTCATCTCGCCCTGGATCGCCTTTACGATCTGCCCGCTCCGGAGCGCACCGCAGAGCGGCTCTACGAGCTGTTTCGACAGGCATGGACCGAGCTGCGAGGCAACGAGGAATATGCCGAACTGTTCGAGGACAATGACGCCGAACGCCGCTGGGGCATGGAGAGCATGGCGTTACTCGGCAACTATTTCGCACTCGAGGATCCGACCGACATTTCGCCGCTACATCGCGAGCTCGACATGCTCGAGCAACTCGACGGCATGACGATTCGCGGCATCCTGGACCGCATCGACGAGACCGCAGGCGGCGACCTCGTCATCCTCGACTACAAGACCGGGAAAGCCCCCCCGGAACGGTACGCCATGGGCGCATTCTTTGCACTGAAGATCTACGCCCTGCTCATCCGCAAGCGAACCGGCCGCACACCGATCGAGGTTCGTCTGCTCTATCTGAACGGCCCGACCATGTACCGGCTCGGCATCGACGATCCCAAACTCGATGCTGTGGAACGCGCGGTCCGTGCGCTGTGGGACCGCATCAACCAAGCGATCACCGAAGAACGGTTCCCGCCAAAGCCGGGACCACTGTGCGACTGGTGCTCGTTCAAAGATCGCTGCCCGGCGTGGGCACAGCCACCAGGAACCTGAGGCCGCCTACGGGTAGACGCCGCGAGCCAGTTTCGCCTCGGCGACCCTGCGCACGCCTTTGATCAGGGCTGCGGTGCGCATATCGACGTTCCGTCTGATGCTGATGGACAACACCTCGTCAAAGGCCCTATTCATGATTTCGCGCAGTCGCGCCACGGTTTCGTTCTCAGACCAGAAGTAATTCTGTAGATCCTGGACCCACTCGAAATAGGACACGGTGACCCCGCCGGAGTTGGCGAGGACGTCCGGAATGATGAACGTACCCTTGTCCCCAAGGATCTCATCGGCTTCCATGGTGGTCGGACCGTTGGCTCCTTCGGCAACGATCCGTGCCTGAATCCTCTCGGCGTTGCCCTTGTGGATGACACCGGCGACCGCAGCAGGAATGAGAACCTCGCACGGCAGTTCGAGCAGGTCTGCATTGCCGACCGGATCTGCATCCGGATACCCATCGAGAAAGTCGTGCTCATCGACCCAGCGTGCGACCTTGCCGATCTCGAGCCCATTCGGATCGTAGATCCCGCCGTGAACGTCCGAGACGGCGACAACCGAACATCCCAGCTCCGCAGCGGCGATCGCCGCGTACCGTCCGACGTTGCCGAATCCCTGGACGATCACCCGGGCACCTGAGAGGTTCACATCTGCGTGGTTGGCGGCTGCAGGGAGCAGGCTGACGACACCGCGGCCCGTCGCCTCTCTTCGAGCAACCGATCCACCGAGCGCCGGCGGCTTCCCGGTGACGACCGCCGGTTCCGTGTGACCGACTTCCTGGCTGTAGGTGTCCATGATCCAGGCCATCGTCTGCTCATTCGTACCCATGTCCGGAGCGGGTATGTCCTTGTTGGGCCCGATGAAGTTGATCACTTCGACGGTGTACCGTCTGGTGACCCGCTGAAGCTCCGGCAAGCTCAGCTCCAACGGATTGACGCGAACGCCGCCCTTGGCACCCCCGAACGGCAGCCCGACGATCGACGTCTTCCAGGTCATGAGCATGGCAAGGGCAGCAACCTCGCCCAGGTTCACATCCGGGGCGTACCGGATCCCACCCTTCGTCGGTCCCATCGTCAGCACATGCTGGACCCGGTACCCGAACAGGGTCTCAACATCGGAGTACTTGTCTCTGCGGTATGGAAACGTCACGACGAGCGACCGCTGGGGGTAGCGGAGACGTTGCCAAACGTTGCTGTCCAGATTCATGATCTCCGCAACACGGTCGAACTGCGCGACCGCCTCGCGGTACATCTGTGATTCCCACTCCCGCGCCTCGACGCCGTTTGAAATGCTTTCCATACACCTCCTGGGACACCACAATCTACACCGAACGCATGCCCTCGAACGAACCCCCCATCGTCTACACCATCGGTCACGGTGCGAACGGCTTTCCAACCATCGCCGCCGTGCTGGACCGCCATCGAATCGCGACGTTGATCGACGTTCGATCTCGCCCGTATTCACAGCACGCTCCCGACTTTCGCAGGGAAACCCTGTCACCTCTCGCCCAGGCTGCCGGCTTCGGATACCGCTGGTTCGGCGACACACTGGGCGGCCTCGGTGAGACACCGCATCCTGCCTCGCTCCTGGCTTCCCTCGCCCAGGTGATCTCACTCGCACGCACTGCCCCGGTGGCCCTCCTCTGCGCAGAAGGAGAGCCCACACGGTGCCATCGCTCGACCGTGCTCGCACCAAGACTCGAAGACATGGGTGCGCGCGTGGTGCACATCCTGCCGGACGGGTCGACGAGACCACACCAGCCGACCCTCGGGTTCTAGGTGCCCAGGGTTCGGCGTCGCCAACATCACATGTCACACCCGGCCCCTAGCCTGACGGTATGAACGAGCAGCGCATCGATCCTGCCGATTGGCCGGACGCGATCCGACGTGCAGAAGGGCCCCAGATCGTCGTCGGCGGACCCGGCACCGGCAAGACCGAGTTCCTCGTGCGGAGAGCGCACCACGTCCTCGAAGATGGCGTGCGGGCAGAGAATCTACTGCTGCTGTCCTTCTCGCGACGGGGCGTGGCGGACTTGAGGGAGAGACTGGAGTCACTCCTGGCACGTTCCGGCGTCGCGGTGCCGGTGGCCACGTTTCACTCACTCGCCTCCCGTCTGCTGGAGACGTTCGGGCAGGACATCCTCGGGTGGACACGCCAGCCGACCCTGCTGACCGGCCCGGAACAGGTGGCGTTGGTCCACGAACTCTTGACGACCGAAGACCCGGCACGATGGCCACTCCCATTTCGTTCTCTCCTCCCTTCAGACGCCTTCGCACACGAGGTCACCGACTTCGTGTTGCGTTGCAGCGAACAGCTGATCGGCCCGGATCGCCTCGCTGTTCTTGCCTCGGATCGCGCCGACTGGAAGGCGCTGCCCGCATTCCTCGAACGGTATCGGGAAAGACTGCGCACGATCGGCCGAACCGACTATGGGTCCCTGCTGGCCGATGCGGTGAACGTCCTCGAGGACCCCCAAGCCAGAGACGCCGCCGCCGAGCAGTATCGATTCGTACTCGTCGACGAGTACCAGGACACGACTCCGGCACAAGTCGGGCTGCTGCAACGGTTGACCGCAGCCGGTCGGAATCTGACGGTTGCAGCCGATCCGTACCAGTCGATCTACAGCTTCAGGGGAGCCGACCTCCACAACGTCGCCCTCTTCCCCGAGCTCTTCACGGGACCGGGCGATCAGGCGGCCCGACGATTGATCCTCACGACTTCGTTCCGAGTACCCAGACACATCCTGGCTGCGGCGGAGCGTGTCACGGCCGGAGGGGCACTGCCTGGAGCCGCCGGAGCGGTGACCCCTGCACCGGGAGGCGGCAGCGTCGAGGTGTACGGGTTCACGCAGCAGAGCGAGGAGGCCGAATGGCTGGCCCGTGAGATCCAGCGCCTCCACCTCGAGGAAGGGTGTCCTTACGGGTCCATGGCCGTCTTCGTGCGATCCAAACGGCGGTTCCTCCCAGAGCTGTCACGCTCACTCGAACGAAGGGGGATCCCCCACGATCAGCCCGACGCCCGCCTCACCGATCACCCCACCGTTCGGGTGATCTTCGACTGTGCCATCGCTGCGACCACCGGCGGTATCGAACAGCACCGTGCGATCCGGCGCATCCTGCTGGGCCCGCTCTTTCAAATTCCCCTCGGTCGCCTACGCGAACTCGAGCGTTCGCGCGCAGAAGCGGATATCCCGTGGAGCGACGCCATCCGGACGGGCATCGAGGGCGGAGAACTCCTCGCCGATCTCCTCGAAGACGCCGCCTGGGCGACGAGCGTCTCCGCAGTCGACGGATTCTGGAACATCTGGACATCGCTTCCGCAGATCGCCGAAGTCGTCGCCGATCCCGGGCGGAGGGAGGAGCGGGCCGCATGGACATCGCTCGCGCAGGTCCTCGGCCGCCTCGCGGAACGGGACCCCTCCACGACGCTGAACGACTACCGGCGGCTGGCAGATCAAGAGGATTTCGAGGCAACTCCCCTCCTGTCGTACCGAGCGCCCGAGGAAGACCGGCTGACGTTGACCACACTGCACCAGTCGAAGGGCCTCCAGTTCGACTTCGTCTTCATCGCAGACGCCGTCGAAGGAACCTTCCCGGATCTTCGCTCCAGAGAGTCGCTCCTCGGTTCGAGACATCTCACGCCCTCGATTCCCGATGACACACCGGACTACCTCCGATTCCGCCTCCAGGAGGAGATGCGTCTGGCGTACACGGCAATCAGTCGAGCGCGCAAGCGAGTGGTGTGGACCTGTACCTCGCGCGGGTTCGATGAAGGACGAGGGATGCCCAGCCGCTTCCTTCCTGCCGTGGCAGGGACTACAACGGTCGAAGCTGCGATCTCGCGACCACCGGAGTGGACACATCCGGTGACCGCTCTCGAGGCGGAAGCGTGGCTACGACGAATCGTCGGAGACCCGGGAGAAGCTTCGGTCACACGCACCGCTGCACTCTCGCTCCTCGTCGACGGACCCCGATGGGGTCTCCGGCCGTGGCACCAGTTCGCCGGAGTTCGCCGTCGCGGGTCCGATACGGGTCTCGTCGGTGCCGATCTGGTGATGTCACCATCGAAAGCCGAGGCGTACCAAACGTGTCCACGCAAGTTCGTGTTCGAACGTCTCCTCCATGTCGGCGATGAGCCAAACTCATACGCCTCACTGGGTTCGGTCGTACACGAGGCGCTCGAGAGAGCCGAACAGTCGGCCATGGAGCGAGGCGACCGGCATGCCGACCTCGACGAGGCCCTCGAACACCTCTCAGCACTCTGGAACCCTGCGGAATTCGGAGGAGAGCCCTGGGCCGCGGCCTGGTTCCGGCGAGCCGAACGAATCCTCACCCATCTCTACGAGCACTGGCCCGGAACAGGTCTGCCCGTCGCTCTGGAGCGTTGGCTCGACCTCGACGTCGACGGTGTCCCCTGGCACGGCAAAGCCGACCGAATCGAGGTCACGGGTGACGGCATCGTCATCGTCGATTACAAGACAGGAGCGAATCCACTCTCCCTGCCTGAAGCCGCCATCTCCATCCAACTCGGCTTCTATGCCATGGCGACGGCGGCAGATCCTGAGCTGCCCCGACATGGCCCCGTCGTGGGAGCAGAGATGTGGTATCCGGCGAAGACAGATGCGAAGTCGGTTCCTGTCCGCAGACTCGATCTGGAGCAGATGGATGCAATCATCGAAGCGATGTCAGGCATCGCTACCGGTATCCGAACCGAAGACTGGACGCCTGTGCCCAGTCGGGCATGTGAGTACTGCCGCGTTCGGCTCGTCTGTCCGGAGTGGCCCGAGGGACAGGAAGCCTTTCGACCATGAGCATCACTCCGACTCCCGAACAGCGCAAGATCATCGACCATCCACTCGAGCCACTGCGAGTCGCTGCAGGGGCAGGAACCGGGAAAACGACCACGATTGCGATGCGGCTGGCGGCGCTGGTTCGCCGGGACGACCTCGAACCCGAGACTGCGCTCGGCATCACGTTCACCAACAAGGCCGCCGAGGAACTGGCCGACAAACTCCGACTCCATCTCCCCGAGTTCGCCCGCGAGGGCCGTGAAGTGGAAGTCACGACCTATCACGGCTTCGCTCACCGAATCGTCGGCGAGTTCGGTCCGATGGTCGGCATCGCACGCAACATCACCGTCATCGGTTCGGGCTATCAACGCGAACTGCTCCGGGAGGCGCTCGGAGCCGAATCACCGGAACTCCTCGACTTGACCTCTCCTGCTCGCCGAGTGGATGAGCTCGTAGCCCTCACCGCGCGTCTCGGCGACCACCTCCGCTTCCCCTCGGACGTTCTCGCTCTGCACCCGGGTGACGAGGTCGAGGCGGCCCGACGCGAGATGGCCTCTGTCCTCGAGCGCTACGACGCACTCAAGCGCAGGCTCGGCGTCGCCGACTACTCGGACCTGATCCGCTACGGATACGAGATCGTTTCGGAACCTTCGATAGGTCGCAGAATCCGGGATCGTTATCGTGTCGTACTCCTCGACGAGTATCAGGACACGAACCCGGCACAGCGCGAGCTCCTGCTGCAGCTCTTCGGAGACGGATTTCCCGTGACCGCCGTGGGCGACCCGGATCAGACGATCTACGAGTGGCGAGGGGCATCCCTCGAGAACTTCTCTGCCTTTCCCGATCACTTCACCGTCGCAGGGAAACGAGCGAAGACCCTGACGCTGGGAGTCAACCGGCGTTCTGATCGTCGCATCATCGACGCGGCAAACGCCGTCAAGGAGAGGATCGGCGATTCACAAGGTGTCGAACGACTCGTCGCTCGTTCCGACGCGCAGACGGGCACGGTCTCCCTCGCCTGGTTCCACGCTGCGACCGACGAAGCCGCGTGGATCGCCAGAGAAGTACGCCGACTCCACGACCATGAGGGTGTCCAGTGGCGCGACATGGCGCTGCTATTCCGCAAGAACCGGACCATCCCTCTGCTGCGTGAAGCGCTGGAAGCGCTCGACATTCCTGTGGAGGTCGCGGCGCTCGGTGGCCTTCTCCAAGTACCCGAGGTTGTCGATCTGCATGCATGGATGCGGTTGATCGGACATCCCGACGACACACCGTCACTCGTTCGAATCCTTCTCGGCTCCCACTACCGGCTGGGGATGAGCGACCTGGTGCCGCTCGTCCGGAGAAGCCGCGAACGTGGCACAACGATGCTCGTGGCCATCGATGGGGAACAGACTGAGCTCCCTGAAACCGCCCAACGTCGGCTCGCTCGGTTCCGTGAGCGCTACCGGACCCTTCTGACCCTCGCACAGGGCGTCACCCTCGTCGAGCTCGCCCGGCGCATCCTCGATGTCACCGGAACCTGGGCCGAGGTGGAGGCGCTCGAAGGATCACGCCGTTTGTCGGCGCGGCTCAACCTCTACCGGTTCCTCGACCTCGCCGAGGAGTGGAGTCCGCTCGAGGGCCGCCCCTCGCTCGAGGCGTTCCTCGACTACCTGGATCTTCTCCAACAGGATGCGACATCCGAAGAACTCGACACGGCAACACTCAGCGGCGAGGACGCCGTCTCTCTGCTGACGGTACATCGGGCCAAGGGGCTCGAATGGTCCGCCGTGTTCATTCCTGCAGTCTGCCACGGCACGTTCCCATCGTTCGCTCGCGGAGGTTTCGACGATCCACAACGCTATCCGAAATCGCTGCCTGCCCCTTTGCGCATCGATCACGTTGCCGACGACACGAGCGAGGCGGCGTTGCGGTCACGCCACGACGCGCAAGAATGGCGCACCGCCTATGTGGCGGTCACTCGCGCCAAGCACCACCTCGTGCTCACCGGCGCCCACTGGTACACGACCGGCCGGCCCAAGAAACCCAGCGCTCTCTTCGACACGATCGCGAGGCTCGATGGTGTCACCGTCGAGCCTCGCGTCCGCGAGCCGGGGAAGCCGCCCGAGCTGCTGCGAACCGACCCGCGCGTCACGACGCCCGACCCTCTGTTCCCCGAGGGATGGGAAGCAGCCTTCGAGAGCGCTGCCACCGACCCAGGATGGCTCGAGGGGTTGTCCCAGAATGCCGAGGGGTTCGCGACGCAGCAGCGCCGGTTCGAACTCGTCCTGGACGAACTCCCGAAGAACCCCCGACCGATCCCCGAGCAGCCGCTGCTCAAGGTCTCTGTCACCAATCTGGTCACCTATGCAACTTGCCCGAAACGCTACTTCTGGACGGTGGTCGATCCGCTGCCGAGACGCCCGTCTCACGCTGCCCGACGCGGCATCGAGATACACCGTCGTATCGAATTGCACAACCTCGGCGCCGTGCCACTCACGGATGCGGAGGGATACGATCTCGTCACCGGTGATCATCCGCCAAAGCGCGATCCCTTCGCCACATATCTCTCCTCGCGGTTCGCCGCGGACCACCCGCGATTCGTCGAACTCGGCTTCGAACTCGTGCTGTCTCCGACCGTCACCGTGAAAGGCCGCATCGACGCCATCTATGAGACGAGTCCCGGGACTTGGGAGATCGTTGATTTCAAGACGGGCAGGCGCTCGGCAAACCCTGCGGCGGAGGTACAGCTCGAGGCATACGCCGTCGCAGCCCACATGGCAAACCTCGCGACAGATCCGCCCCTGGCCGTCGAGGTCACGTTCGCCTACCTCGGTGACGGGCTCGACGTCGTGACCGAACACGTCGACGAGACTCGGCTCGGCACCGCGCGCGAGCATCTGGAATCCCTCACCGAAGCGATCCTCGATGGGGAGTTCGCGCAGAACCCCTCGTCGCAGTGCCAATGGTGCGACTTCCTCACCTTTTGTCCGGCGGGACGGGCATTCCTCCGAAGCTCGGACACCCTTGGCGACAGTCCACGGTAGGTTTAAACCCGAAAGGAGTACTCGAATGGCAGTAATCACGGTCTGGAGCGACATGCTCTGCCCCTGGGCATACATAGCCGGTCTCCGTTTGAGGAAAGTGCGGGACCAGCTCAAAGCCGATTCCGTTTCATTCGACTTTCGGGCATGGCCGCTCGACATCACACATCGGCCACCTGCCGCGAGCCGGAGGCGTGCCGAGATTGTCGCTCTTGCCCAGTTCGAACCGAGTGCATTCACCCTCTACGAAGGCCCGTTGCCCGTCTCGTCCGTCTTGGCCTCGGAGGCTCAGAAGTGGGGTTACTCGTACGGCCAAGAGATCGGCGAGCACTTCGATCTTGCGATCCGACGCGCTTTCTTCCTGCATTCGCGCAATCTCGGGATTCGCGGCGAGCTTCTGGCCGTGGCACAAACCGAAGGGCTGGACGATGACGCCCTGGCCTCGGCCGTCGACAGCGGAAAGTTCCGGGCCGCCATCACCGCCGATATCGAAGAGGGGAGGGAAATCCCCGTCGGCGGAAGTCCGACGGTGGTCCTCCCTGACGGCATGGCGCTGTCCAATCCCGGGTTCGAAGTGACACGGTTGAGAGAGATCCCGATCATCACTGCCGATCATCCCTCCGTCTATGAGGATCTACTGCAACGAGCGGCCTTGCAGGATTGAGTTCAAAGGACCTTCCCGCCGCTCACGTCGACGACAAAGGTGACCGGCCCCTGATTCACGAGCGAGACGAGCATCCGCTCACCGAATACACCTGAGGCCACACGAACGCCACGGGCCGCCACAGAGTTCGCCACCGTGCCTATGAGAGATGCCGCGACATCGGCGGGAGCAGCGTCGGTGAACGAGGGCCTCCGGCCCTTTCTCACGTTGGCACAGAGTGTGAACTGGCTGACGAGGAGTACCGACCCTCCGACATCGGCCACCGAACGGTTCATCTTGTCGTCCTCATCGCAGAAGATCCGAAGACCCACGATCTTGTCGGCAAGCGCCTCTGCGTCTTGGGGTTCATCACCATGGGAAATGCACACGAGCACCAGTAGCCCGACACCAATGGCGCCGACCGGAGCACCATTAACCGTCACCTCGGCTTCTCGAACGCGTTGGATCACTGCCCGCATGCCGGCAATGTAGCGCTTAATTCACGCCCTCCAGCAGCCGACACAAAACAAATGGCAGTTTTCAACATGAGAACCACCGACCTGCCCGAGCAGGTGGTGGTCCGGGCTTTTGGAGTGGCCGCGATCGTCGTGGCCGTACAGTTGGTCGCGGCGGCAATCTTCTTCGCCAACCCTGTGTTCTCCCTTGCAGCCATCGCCCCGTCGCTCGTCGCGGTCATGGCATTCGTCACCTTCCGGGGCAGGCAAGTTCCTGCGGGCTGGATCATGACGGCGTCCGCGGCGGCGATTGCCGTCGACATCGGCCTGACCGAAGGAACTCAGTACCGGATACTCGGGCTCGGCGGAATCATCGTGCTTGGCTTGATCGCTGTGATGCTGTCGGCACAGCGATGGGCGATGTACATGGTCGCCTTCGCTTCACTGATCGTGATCGCAAACACCACGTGGCACCACACCGGTGACCTTGCAGAACCGTTGGCGAATGGAATAAGTCTCGCCATCATCTTCCTCATCGGAGCTTCCCTCGCAGCCTGGGTACGAACCACGAAGCTCAAAGTGGATCAGCGCTACCGCACACTCGTGCACCGTGCTCCGATTTCGATTTGGGAAGAGGACTTCTCGAATGTCGAGAAGTGGCTCGACGGACTCCGCTCAGAAGGCGTCACCGACCTCAGGAGCTTCCTCACCCCGAGCATGATCCGCGAGGCCACCGGGCTCATCACCGTGCGCGAGGTGAACCAGGCCTGTATCGATCTGCTGGAGGCTCGCGATGCGACACAGCTCGTCGGTCCCCTTCAGCCTGCCAGCATCTCCGAGGAGACGCTGGACTCCCTCACCGAACAGCTGATCGCCGTCTGGGAACGAAAGGACCACGTGACAACGGAGGTCAAGGGCCTCACATTCAAAGGGAACCCGATCGAAGGGATTCTCCACTGGTCGGCTCCAAGGATCAACGGCCGAATCGATCTTTCCAGCGTCGTCGTCTCGGTCACCGACGTCACACCCCTCAAGGAAACGCAGCGCCGTCTCGCAGACCTCGTCGATTCGAAAGACCGTTTTGTGGCTTCGGTCAGCCACGAACTCAGAACGCCGCTGACCACCGTGGTCGGGCTCTCAGCCGAACTGCGCGACCACCTGCCGCGTTTTCAGATGCAGGAGATGCACGAGATGCTCGGACTGATTGCCACACAGGCGACCGACGTCGGCCACATCGTAGAGGACCTACTCGTCGCCGCCAGAGCAGACATTGGAACGATCACACTGCATGCGGAACAACTCGACGTCCGCACCGTCATCCGTGAGGTGGCAGCCAGCCATCCGCCCGACAAACTTGCACTTCCGAAACAGGCACTGATGGCAACGGCGGACTCCACACGGCTGCGGCAGATCATCCGCAACCTGCTGACGAATGCGAGACGCTACGGAGGCGACCATGTCGCTCTCGCCGCAAGACAAAGCGTCGACGAGATCTCGATCGAGGTGAGCGACGACGGACCGGGAATCCCAAGCGACGACGCCGCTCGCATCTTTCTCCCATACGAAACCGCACACCACACCATCGGGCTCACCGAGTCCGTCGGGCTCGGGCTCGCCGTGGCGCTACAGCTGGCACGCCTCATGAACGGCGATCTCACGTACGAACGGCGAGAAGCAATCACGGTGTTCCGTCTGACATTGCCGGTGTCGCTCGATCCTGAGAGGCACACTGTGCAGGGGCAGGCGGGCTCAGCCATGTTCGTGGACTGAACATCCGTAGACTCCCGCTCGATGGAGACACTTTGGCCTGAAGGAAACGGTCGTCCGCTCGTGTTCCTCATCGATGCCTCCAGCATCATCGAGGAGCGCCTTCTCCGCGGATGGATCGACCGCAACCGCGTCCCGGGCGTTCGGTACGATGCCGTTCGCATCCCTCCGTCTCGCAAGCCACGGTGGTCCTATCCCGACAGAGACAGGCTCAACGAGCTCCTTGCCGACGATCCGCTTCTCGTCCCGCTGCGTATCGCATGGCTCGCGCCTCGCCACCACGGCCGACGGTCGGTTTCGTTTGTCGACCTGTTCCGACTCATGGACCCCCGTGTCCCCGACCCGCTGCGTCAGCTCGCCATCGTCCGACGCAACCTCGACCGTTGCTGGGTGATCGTCGGCGAGCCGGCGACGACCTCCTCACTCCAACGCGGGGCCGCAGGCGCCGAAGGCGACTTCGTCACCTTCGTGCATCGCCGGGCCTCGCTGGCTCTTGATCGGGCTGAACGCCGCCTGCGCGGAAACCGCTACAAGGTCCCTCGGTTCGTGCGCCGGGACATCCTGGCCTCCCCATCATTCGTCACGCAGGTCCACGCCATTGCCGAGGCCGAGAACCGATCGCCCAATGCCGCGATGACCAGAGCATCGAGGTACCTCAAAGAGATCGCTGCTTCCCACAGCCCATACCTCATCGACCTCGTCGCCAACGCGATCCGGTGGCTGTACCGTCGGGGCTATCGGGCGATCCTGTACTCACGGGAAGATCTCGCGAACGTCCTGTCGCTCGGCCAGCGGTATCCCCTCGTCTTTCTCCCGTCACACAAGTCCAACCTCGACCACCTGGCGCTGCAATACGTTCTGTGGGAGAACGACGCGCCGCCCAATCACACGGCGGGCGGCATCAACATGAACTTCTTCCCGATCGGGCCGGTCATCAGGCGAACCGGCGTGTTCTTCATTCGCCGCTCGTTCAAGAAGAACACCCTCTACAAGTACGTCCTGCAGAGCTACCTGGACTACCTCATCGAGAAGCGCTTCCCACTCGAGTGGTATCTCGAAGGGGGCCGTTCCCGATCCGGGAAACTGCTCCCGCCTCGGTACGGATTGTTGACCTATGTCGCCGATGCCTTCGCAAGAGGCAAGAGCGAAGACGTCTACCTCATCCCCCTTTCGATCACCTACGACCACATCCAGGACGTGGACGCGTACGCCGCGGAGCAACGCGGCGAACGCAAAGAGCGCGAGAGCTTCGGATGGCTGATCCGTACCGTCCGCTCGTTGGGCCGACGGTACGGCAATATCCACTTGCGTTTCGGCGAACCCCTCGCTCTGTCCACCTATCTCGAGCAAGGGACGGCGATCGAGCCTATCGACGTTCAGAAGGTCGCGTTCGAGGTATCGACGCGAATCAACGATGTAACACCGGTCACACCGACCGCGCTGCTCACGATCGCCCTCCTGACCGCAGAGGATCGTGCATTCACCTTGGATCAGATCCAGGAAGAAGTCTCGGAGCTGTGCACATACATTCGTTCACGAAACATCCCGCTCACCGAACGCGTGGACAGCAAGAACGCCAAACAGATCGAGTCGATCCTGCAACGTCTCGACGACGAGGGCATCGTTGCCACGTTCGACGCCGGACCCGAGACCGTGTACATGATCGGTGCCGAGCAACGCCTCAGCGCTGCCTACTACCGCAACACGATCGTTCACTTCTTCGTCAATGCTGCAATCACCGAGCTGGCACTCCTCACCGCCGCGAACGCAGCAGTGGCCGGTCCGGAGGCCTTCTGGGATGAGGTCATGCGACTCAGAGATCTGTTGAAGTTCGAGTTCTTCTTTGCAGACAAGGACGAGTTCCGTCAGCAAGTCTGGAACGAACTGCTCCACCAGGATCCTCGCTGGCCCAAGCGAGTTCTTCTGGGAGCAGACGAGATCCGCGCCTTGCTCCGCGACCTGCGGCCGCTCACCAGCTACTGGGTTCTTCGGCCCTATCTCGAGGCATATCAGGTCGTGGCCGACGCACTCGTTCTGCACTCGCCGTATGTCGAGATCAACGAGAAGAAGTTCATGGGAGAGTGTCTGGCACTCGGAAAACAGTATCGGTTGCAGCAGCGCATCCACACCGACGAGTCCATCTCACAGGTGCTCTTCACTTCGGCATTCAAACTCGCCGCGAACAGGGATCTGCTCGATATCGACGATCCTGACTGTGGAGCGAAGCGCCGAGCCTTCGCTTCAGAGATCCACGATGCGCTGACAAAGATCGATTCCATCGCCGCCCTCGCCACGGGTCGGCGAGCAGGGTTCTAGCAGGCTCGCTTCGCTCGTCGAGTGATGCCGGTGCGTAGATCGGTGGGCACCCCCTTCTCACCGACGCTCCGACGCCGTACCCTCGCCGCGAATGGTTCGTCTCATCGACCCGGATGTTGCACGTCGCACTGCGGCACACATGGAGGCCCTGGAAAGAGAACTCTCCACGCAGATGGTTGCCGCCTTCACTCTGCTGCGCACTGCCGGGGGTTCGACAGCGACGGCCGCCAGAGCCCGAGCGTCCACGGGTTGGTGGGTCGAAGAAGCCGCCAGATTGCGCGCACGGGCCGATGCCGTGGACACGAGCAACGCGTGCCCCCTCCCCGAGATTCGAGGACCGACGATCTCGGGACCGGCCTCACCCAGGGACCTCGTGCTCGCGGACCTCACGAGGCTCGAGGAGAAGCGAGCCTTTCTTTCGATGAATCTCGATCTCCTGAACCGATTCCTTCCGTGGCTGCCGGGCGAGCCGCTGCGAGGCCTCCGAGCGAGCTTGACCTGGGCGATTGCCCGACTCGATCGTGCCGTCGCCGATCGATACGCGTGGGCAGACCGGGATCTGCTGCTCTTCGATCCTTCCGGAGATGGACGCATCGCCGAAGTCATCGGTGACCTGGACACGGCTCGCCATGTCGTCGTCCTCGTCCCGGGCGTGGGAAACGACCTCTCGTCGTACGAGCGCGCCTTGCGCTCCGATGCACTCAATCTTGCACAGCGTCTCGGCGGTACGGACACGGCAGTCGTGACCTGGCTCGGCTACGACCCTCCGGACACCATCGTGGGCGCGATCTCACGTGAACCTGCTCGTCAGGGCGCCGGCGCCCTCGGAGATTTCATGAAGCAGTTCGGTCCGGCCCACACGACGGTCATCGCACACTCCTATGGATCACTCGTCGCAGGGATCGCTGCGCAAGAAGGTGTGCTCGCTCCGGACGAACTGGTATTCATCGGGAGTCCGGGGGTCGGGACAGACAACGCCGCCGACCTGGGTCTTCCTTCATCCACCACAGTGTGGTCCGGCCTCGCACCGCTCGATCCGATCCGACTGGCTCGCCCGGACTGCATGGATCCTTTGCCTCCGTGTTCAACGGATCTGGTGTTCGGTGCCGACCCGCACAGCCCGATGTTCGGCGCCAGGACATTCGCTACCGGTACCAGGCCGGTGTGGAGCGCCCACTCGTCGTACTACCGAACCGGATCGCTGTCGTTGGCCAACCTGGCGCACATCGTCCTCGACGAGGACGTAGTCGACGGCTGAGCGAGCGGCGGACTTCAGCGCCACTTCCGGCTCACGGTCGCGTCAACGACCGGTGCAGTGCCCAAGAGGCCAGAGCGAGAAGCACCACGGCGTATCCGCCGAGAATCGCCAGCTCAGGGAGGATATCGACGAGCCCTCCGCCCCGCAGCACCATCTCGATGAATGCCTCCAGGGCCCACGCGTGCGGGGTGATGTGGGCCACCGTGAATAGACCCGGCGAGAACATCTGGAACACCTGCAAGGGAACCATGCATCCTCCCAGCGCCCCAAGCCCGAGCCCGAGTAACACGCCGATTCCACCGGCCTGCGCATCGTTGCGAAACAGCGACCCCACCAGCATCGCCGCACCGGCGCCCACGAGTGAGAACATGACGAGCACCGCGCCGGTCCCCAGCGGGTCTCCCCAATCGACGCCGAACACCACCCACGTGCCGAGAACGATGAACAGGCCCTGCACCATGGCGACCCCGAACCTCCCCATGGCTTCCCCGGCCACAATCGTTCGTATCGGTGTTGGGGTCGCCACCATTCGGCGACTGACACCCCATGTTCGCGACTGAATCAGTGCGGCGGAGCCGGCCAGGGATGTGAGGAACATGAACAGGATCAACTGGGACTGCGCACCGAGGTCGAAGCGTCCACCCTGAGTGAACGAAACCGACTCTCCCACCGACGACGTGACGACGGAGATGCCTCCCAGGCTCGTCTGCAGCGCTTTCGCGACGGGAAGCGCATCGTCGAAGTCCGCCAGGCCATGAGATTCGACGAACCCGGCGGCACGCAACACCCTGTTCTCATCGGCAACGACGCTCTCGACCACGGTTCGCAGTGCCGCCTCGTCTTGAAGGGATCGTGCCACGAAACCGAGTTCAACGCCGTCCTTGGCCCGCTCGTCGTAGCCCTTCGGTATCTCGAAGCCGGCTTCCACCTCTCCCCGCTCCACAGCCAGGAGGAGCCGATCGAGATCCGGATAGGACAGCACCCGGATGGTGGACCGGCTCTCCAAGCCGGCGACCAGCGACCGTGCCAGTGGACCGTCATCGCCGCCGACGACTCCGAGACGAGGCAAGAAGCTGCCACCGAACATGGCACCGAGCACCAGGATCAGCAGGAGCGGGAGAACGAAGACGAAGAAGAATGAGCTGCGGTCCCGCACCATGCGGAGCACGTTCATTCTGGCAATGACCAACGCTTTCATCGATCCACGACCTTGCGCAACACTGCCCATGCGAGTGCACCCGACACCACGCCGAACCCCACCAAGATGCCCGCTGCCGGCAACACGTCGGTGACGTGCCCTGCGGCCAGGTCACCCAGCCCTTGGATGAACCACGCGTGTGGCGTAAATCGACTCGCGACGGTCAAGAAACCTCCGACCTGGGATACCGGGAAGAAGGACCCGCCGAGCAGGGCCAGAGCAATGGCGACGACCGCCGTGTAGGTGTTGGCCTGCTCGTCGGTCTTGGCGATGCCAGACACGACGGCCATGATCCCGACCGCCGAGAAGGTCACGGCGAGAACGAGGATTGCCACCCCGACGGGGTTCCCCCAGTCCGCTCCAAGCAGGTAGGTCGAGGCGACAACGAGGACGGTCATACTCAATAACCCGAGAACGTACGACGCGATCGCCTTGCCGCCGAGAATGGAGCCTTTCCGGATCGGAGCGACCAGCAGACGGTCGAGTGTTCCATCACGGCGCTCCTCCAACAACCCCAAGACACCCAACTGTGTGACGTAGAACAGAAACATCGCCGCCATCCCCACGGTCATCGAAGTCGCGCTGTCGAGCCGGCGGGTGGGGACCGACACGCTGCCGACCACGACCGGAGCCGGGAATGCCACCGCCTCGGCCACCGTATCCGGACCGATCGATCCACCGGACGCCAGATAGGTTCGCATTTCGAGGTTGACCGCGGTCACCTCGTCTGCAAAACGACTCGCGAGTGCCTCGGCGATCGCCGCGCTGGTCGATGAGGCCGGGCTGCCGATGACCTCGAGCGTTGCGGCTTCGCCACGCTGCACCGCAGCGGAGAATCCGGCAGGAATCACGAAGGCGGCGCTGATGCCATTTTCAGAGTCGGAGAGGGAGCCGCTGCCGGCTTCCACGCGCCGGCGCGCTTCGTCGACGGACTCGACCGGCACGATCGTGATTCCCTCCTGCTCAGCAGCAAAGCCGGCGAGCATCCGGTCGGTGAATGCGGCGGCAATCTCCCCTCCGTCCTGGTCCACGACACCGAATGTCGCGGTGAAGTGCGTCGATGCAATCGGGTTGAATACGAAGCTGAAAATGGCTGCGAGTCCTAGTGGAGCGATGATCCCGACGATGTACGCGGAACGGTCGCGCAGGCGCCTCCGAAGGTCCTTGCCCGCGATGAGCAATGCGTCGCGCATCAGTCCCGCAAGGCCTTGCCGGTGAGGTGCAGGAACACGTCTTCCAGGTTCGGCTCGTCGAACTCGACGGTCGCCACGGCCACGCCCGCGCCGGTCACCACCGACAGGACCTCGGTGATGATCTCACCCGCGTCTTCGACGATGATCTCGATGCCGTCATCGACACGCCCCACCCCCCGGACCGTTTCGATACCACGAACCCGTTCGATGGCGGCGTCGAGATCCCCTGAGGCCCGCAAACGAACCCGATCGCTGCTACCGATCAGGCCGACCAGCTCACGTCGAGTTCCTTCAGCGACCAGCTTGCCTGCATCGATGATCCCCACACGATCGCACAGGCGCTCCGCCTCCTCCATGTAGTGGGTCGTATAGATCACCGCCATACCCTCACGGCCGAGAAGCTCGACGTTTTCGAGAATCGCATTGCGGCTCTGTGGATCGACGCCAACGGTGGGCTCATCGAGGATGAGGAGTCGCGGCTCGTGCAATAGGCCGATGCCGATGTTCAGGCGCCGTTTCATGCCTCCCGAGTACTGCTCGACGCGGTCGTCGGCCCGGTCCGCCAGGCCGATGATCTCCAGTACTTCATCAGTTCTGGCCGCGAGCCGCGACGACCCCAGCCCGTACAGCCTCCCAAAGAAACGGATGTTCTCCCTGGCGGTGAGATCCGGATAGACCGCGACGTCTTGCGGAACCAGTCCGATGGCGGCCCTTGCGTTGACGCTTCGTGTCGTCACCGGTTGCCCGGCAACGGTCACCGACCCGGCATCGGCCGTGAGCAGCCCGGCAATCATCGAGATCGTGGTCGTCTTTCCTGCACCGTTCGGACCGAGCAGCCCGTAGGTTTCGCCCTGCGGGACCTGAAAGCTCACGCCGTCGACGGCAGTGAGGCCATCGAAGCACTTACGGAGTCCCTCACAGACCAGCACGCACATGGTTCCCTTTCTTCTCGGGAGGAAGCTAACAGACGGTTCACGAGCCAAAATGGTTCTTGCACATCACCTCGAACGCGGGAAAGCTATGAGCATGATCTTTCGAGATCGCAATGACGCAGGCCGCCGCCTCGCAGAGCAATTGATGAACCTCGCCGGCCCCCAGACGGTGGTCGTCGGCCTCCCCAGAGGAGGTGTCGTGGTCGCCTCCGAAGTGTCGGCGGCACTCGAAGCTCCGCTCGATGTCATCGTTGTCCGCAAACTCGGTGCGCCGGGTCAGCCCGAGCTGGGCGTCGGTGCGATCGGCGAAGATGGCATCGAGGTCCTCAACCGGGATCTCATCGGCATGCTCGGCATCACCGAAGCCGAGCTCGACAAGGTCAGAACGTCGGAACGGGCGGAACTCCAACGGCGAGAAGCACGGTACCGCCGTGGCAACCCGCCGC
This sequence comes from Gammaproteobacteria bacterium, assembly GCA_011682695.1. NCBI lineage: Bacteria > Pseudomonadati > Pseudomonadota > Gammaproteobacteria > Gammaproteobacteria bacterium. The sequence goes on along the minus strand of JAACED010000005.1, from coordinate 62,484 downwards.
TCCCGGTTGCGGGAAAGACGGTCCTACTGATCGACGACGGCCTCGCAACCGGTATCACCGCCAAGGCCGCGGCGAGGGTGCTGCGGGCCCGCGACGCAGGGCGAATCGTGCTCGCGGTACCGGTCGGTGCACTTGAAACGGTCCATGACGTCAGGGGAGAAGTCGACGAGGTCGTGTGCCTCGAAATCCCACGATGGTTCAGAGCGGTCGGCCAGTGGTATGAGGACTTTCGTCAGACGACCGATGCGCAGGTAGTCGAGTGCCTCGACCGTGCGGCCGAACGCGGCTTCTGACGCAAGGCGGCACCCCGACCGACCAAGCATCGGATTGCGCATCCGGTCTCCGCGCCGCTGCCTCTCGGGGTGCCAAACTGTGGGTACTGAATATCAGATGCCGGCCGTTGCGACCAGGGCCATTCGGCCCTATCGAGTCCGCCGGCCACCGCGGAGGCAGGAGCGCCCCGCCGCCGAGTTGATCGCACTCATCGTGGTCAGCTTGCCGTAGTCTGAGCCTCATCCTCCACCGCAGACTCGATCGTCCGCAACAGCTCAACGACCTGGAACGGCTTGGCCACGAACGCATCCATCCCTGCCCGCAGTACCCGGCTCGACATGTCCACGACACCTTCGGCTGCCGTGCCGATGATCGGGACCCTCGTTCGAGCGGACTCGCCACGGCGAATCTCGGCCGCAACTTCCATACCCCCGATGTCGGGAAGCCACAGATCCAGAAGGATCACATCGAAGCGATGCTCACCCACGGCTTTGAGTGCATCGAGTCCGCAGTCGACGACATCCACATGATGACCACGACGCTCGAGGATGCGTTTGGCCACCATGCGATGTGTCGGGCTGTCGTCGACCACCAACAAGCTGAGATGACGACGTCGCTCACGAAGCCAGTGTTTGGTGACCAACGTCGAGAGGTCGACCGGGGATGGCCCGGTCAATACGGCCTGAATCGCTCCCTGCACCACGTCGTCGGTCAACGGTCTCGTCAAGTAGCCCGCGATGTTCAAGTCGCGACACCGTACGGCATCGCCGCGCTGGCCGACCGAGGTGACGACGACGATGTGCATCTGTTCCAGATCCGCTCGCTGTCGCAGTTGGGCTGCGAACTCGAGCGAGTCACCGTTCAAGGCCACGACGGCCAGAGCGAAGGGATGATCCGTCGCAGCCGCCGTCCCGAGTGCCCCGACGGCCTCTGTTGCATTCTCCACACCGACCGGTGTGAGCCCGATGGCACCGATCGCATCGACGTACCCTTCACGCACGAATCTGTTCTTGGCGATCACCAGCACCGGCAGATCCTCCAGCTCGGAGTGTCCCTCCTCGCTGATGCGCGCCGCACCTTCATACACGCCGATCGGCACGATCACATGGAACGACGAGCCCTGTCCTAGGCTGCTTTCCGCCCAGATACGGCCTCCCATGAGTTCCACGAGCTGGCGGCAGATCGCCAGCCCGAGGCCCGTACCGTTGCCGTGCATCGCCGTCTCACCGTCGGCCTGCGTATACGCTTCGAAGATCGAACTCAGCTGTTCCGCAGGAATCCCGGGGCCGCTGTCCCTTACCTGCACGTGGAGAGCATGGTCTGCGCCGGCGATGGCGTCCGCTGCCACCGACACCGACACGGCCCCATCCTGGGTGAACTTCAGCGCGTTGCCGATCAGGTTGAGCAGGATCTGGCGGATACGTCCGGGATCTCCCTTGATCACATCCGGAACGTCCGCACCCACCCCGAGTTGGAAACCGATACCTTGGTCTTCGGCTTGCGCCGCGGAGAGGGCCGTGATGTCGTTGAGAAGATCGGACAGACTGAATGGCTCCGTCTCGATTTCGAGTTTTCCCGCCTCGATCTTCGACAGATCCAGCAGATCGTTCACGATAGTCAGCAGGGCGTTGGCGGATGACGCCGACAATCCGAGGTACTCACGCTGTTCCGGGGTCAGTTTTGTCTCGAGCGTGAGCTGAGTCATCCCGATGATTCCGGCTAGTTGCGTGCGAATCTCATGACTGACATCCGCGAGGAATCGCGATTTGGCCCGGTCGGCCCGCTCCGCCTCCTCGAGGCGCGAGGTGAGCTGTCCCTCCCCCGAGGGCGCCTCCGGTGACTGTGTGGGTTCCACCTCCTGCACATTCGTTCCTTCCCTGGCGACATGCAGTTACCGTGCTATCGACAATGTGTCTGGTGCAGTTGAACCTTTCCTGAGCTCAGGTTGCTCGAGTGCACCATACAATCAAACAGGGGCCCGTAGCTCAGTTGGTCAGAGCAGCGGACTCATAATCCGTTAGTCGCAGGTTCGAGTCCTGCCGGGCCCACCCGAATACGTCCTGGTCAGGGGCCTGACCAGGGGGTTCATGGCCGCTCCACGACGTCAGTTCGAGCGGTTTTGTCCGTCGTTTGTCCGTCTGAGACTCGCGCAGCATCTGATCGAGACGCTCCGCGATGGTGTCCGCCTCTGACGGGAACAGGTGACCGTACAGGTCCATGGTGACGGTGATCGAGCTGTGCCCGAGGTGACGTTTGATGTGCTCAGGATGAGCGCCTGCTGCGATCATCAACGCGACAGCGGTATGTCTCAAGTCGTGGATGCGCAGCCCTGGTGGGACGCCCGCCGCTTCGACGGCCGGCCGCCAGATTCGCTTGGCGAAGTTGGAGTGTCGCAACGGCGTCCCGGGTTTGGCCGTCACATCTCGGCGCTATCGGAATCGCCCTTGCCGTTACGTTCCTGTGGAGCTCGTGGGTGCTGATCCGTCGGGGCCTGGACGAAGAAGCGTTGCAGTCGATCACGTTTGCAGTCCTCCGCTACAGCCTGGCGTCCGTTGTGCTGAGCCCTGCTCCCTCCGGTGAAGGGGAAGGTCGTGCTCGACATCGGCTGCAGTCCCGGTGCCTACTTCGATTGACTCTTGGAGCAGGATGCCGAACGGATCATCGGCTTCGATGCCAGTACGGAGATGATCCGGCTGGCACGAGATAGCTATGCCGATCGTGTGGAGCTGCGGGTGCATGACTTCACCGAGCCTCTCGATTTCCTGGACGACGGATCGATCGACGTGGCGATCTGTGGCCTGAGAGCCTCAGAAGCTCTACAACTCCCCACATTCGATCACGAGTCCAGGAGCCAGAACACGCCGAATCGTCACACGAAAACGGATCGGCACATATGTCGTTCTTGGAGGGTGGTTCTTGTCGGTGGGACCCTGTATGATCGAACATATGTTCGATAGCGAGGCTGCAGTGATCCCCGACCGGCTCGATGAGTTGGAGCCGGGTCCCGTGTTGGCTGCGTTCCTGACGACGATCGATGTCGGGGAGCTGTCCGGGTATGACCGCATCGTGGTACTGCGGGCTCATCAACGCATGGCGTCGCATTACCAGGCCCGAATCTATGAGGATATGGCTGCTGTCGCCGACGCGACAGGCGAGTCCGACGACGCATTGGCGGTGGAGTCCGCGGCGGCCGAGATTCGGGTCGCGCTGCGGCTGACCCGACGGGCTGCCGACTCGGAACTTGCCTTCGCTTTCGTCCTGAGACGGCGTCTCCCCCGAGTCTGGGATGAGTTGGCCGCCGGAGACATCGACCTGCGCCGCGCCAAGACCATCAGCTACGGGACGGAACATCTGCCGATCGCTCTTGCCCGTGATGTCACCGACCGCGTGTTGGGGGATGCGCCTCGCCTTACATCCGGACAGCTCGCAGCACGGATCCGTAGGCTCTGCATCGATGTCGACCCCGACGATGCCCGACAACGGTATCAACGGGCGGTCGGTGAACGGCGCCTCATCGCAGAACCGACCGAGTCGGGAACCGCCCACCTCCTCGGCCTCGATCTCGCCCCGGATCGGGTCACCGCCGCGGCCGCGAAGATCGACCACCTCGCCCGCAGCCTCAAGACGGCCGACGAATCCCGCACCATGGATCAACTACGCGCCGACGTCTTCCTGGACCTGCTCGACGGCACGCCCACCCACGCCACCAAGACCAGAGGTGTCGTCGAGATCCGCGTCGACCTCGAAACTCTGGCGACTCTCAGCGATCATCCCGGCGAGTTGGCCGGCTACGGACCCGTCATCGCCGACATCGCCCGACAGGTCACCGAACAAAACCAAACCGGCCAATGGCGCTTCACCGTCACCGACCCCGATACCGGACAACCGGCCTACCACGGCACCACGCGGCGGCGACCCACCACAGGCCAGCGCAGACACGTCGAGACCCGCAACCCGACCTGTGTCTTCCCCGGATGCCGCATGCCCGCGGCAAGCTGCGACCTCGACCATGGCACACCGTATGGCGACGGCGGTCCCACCACCGTCACGAACCTCGCACCCCTCTGCCGCCACGACCACCGCATCCGACACGACGCCGGATGGACCCACCAGCCCCTCCCCGGCGGCGACCACCGATGGACCACCAAGCTCGGCCACACCTACACGACCAGCGGCACACCGCCCTGAGCGCCGTCACTCGCCCCGGCGGCACACCGTCCCAACACCCGGATCCCGAACGAAGCCCTCCGTCGGCCAACGGCGCGAGGCGGCGCCAGGCCGAAGGTCACACCTCAGAGGCTCGCATACACGGCGTCGGCCACCGCGTCGACACGCGGGTCCACTGTGATCTCGAACACCATGTGCCGGGTGACATATCCGAATCCGATCCCGGGGTCGGCGAAACCGAGCGAACCCCCCATCCCCGGGTGCCCGAATGCCTTGTCGGCAGGGCCGTATCGCTCGGTGGGGGTACCTGGCAGCATGTAGCCGAGGGCGTATCGCTTCTCGGCCATCAGCGTGGCATCGTTGCCGTGCCATTGCTCGGCACTGTGCCGGGCGATGGACTCCTCGGACACTACGCGAACACCGTCGAGTTCCCCGCCGCCCGCGAGTGCGGCGTACACCCGGGCCAGGGATCGTGCATCGACGACACCGTTGGCCGCAGGGTGCTCCACGGCCCGGAACCGGGGATCGTTCCCTACCGCGGTGAAGTTCATCGCCCCCGACGGTCCGACGAAGAGCGAACGGCCGATGGATCCCTCCGAGCTCATGGCGTGGGCCATGAACGCCAGGATCTCGGGATCATCGGTGGGCGGCGGAGGGATGGTGAGTTCGAGATGTGCCACCCTGTCCTCGACCTCTGCGGGCTGTCCGATCCAGGCGGCCTCGATCCCGAGCGGCCCGGCGATCTCGTCGCGGAGCAACGCTCCGATGCTGCTGCCGGTCGCCCGGCGCACGACACCGTTGAGAAGGAGCCCGAAGGTCACGGAGTGGTAGCCATGGGTACCCTCCGGCCAGATGGGCTCGGCCTGCTCGAGTAGCCGAGTGAGGTCCTCGACACGGTCCCACCCCTCGGGCCCGTCAGCCGTGACGATCTCGGCGTAGCCCGGCGGATAGGGCAGACGGGCGCCGTGGGTGAGCACATCGGCGACCGTGATCTTCTCCTTGCCGCCTTGGGCGAACTCCGGCCACCAGTGCGCCACGGGTGTGTCGAGTCCGAGTCGCCCGGTATCGACGAGACGCTGCACGACCAGCGCCGTGATCCCTTTGGTCGCCGACCACACCGGGGTGATGGTGTCCTGCTCCCACGGTCGTCCGGGGCCGGCATCCCCACCCCACAGATCCACGACCTTGCGTCCGTCTGCGTAGACGCTGAGCGCCGCTCCGGTCTCCGCGCGCTCCGCGAAATTGGCGGCGAATGCCTCACGAACCGTATCGAACGCTCGGTCACAGTGGCCGTGGACCATCAGGATTCTCCCGTGTCGATTCATCCGAGCCTAGTGAGGAGTGGAATCCGACGGGGCAGGATCACCCGGCGCCTCCACCATGCCAACCGCCCTTGGAACAACACCACCTTGCCTCTTTCGAACTTGGAGGCCCGCCACCGAAATCGATACTGTGCTGCTGACAGTGACAGAGAACATAAGTGCACCGAGGATGCACATATGTGCACACACTCATTGACGCGTCCGTGAGTACCGGCATACAGTCCCTGCAACTGAAAATACTCACGTTGACTGCGGGTATCTGGGAGGGTATTCATGCCTGCGAGCGAGGAACGGCTCGAGTTGTTGGGCCAGATCGTCGTCTGGTATTACGAGGAGAATCTCGACCAGCGCGAGATAGCACTCCGCATCGGAAAATCACGGTCGATGGTCTCGCGTCTGCTGCGTGAGGCTCGCGAAGCCGGATTGGTGCAAATCCGGGTCAAGTTCCCGCTGCGCTCACGTCCAGACTTGGAACAGCAGCTCGTGGAACGTTACGGGTTGACGGAAGCTCGAGTGCTCGACAATCGTGGCCTTGCGTATGAAACACTTCTAGCTCGGGTAGGTCGCCTCGCTGCACGGTCTCTCCAAAGTCATCTCCACTCCGACATGCGTATTTCCGTCGGATGGGGAGCTTCCCTTTTCCATGTCGTGAGAGCGATGCCAGAGATACAGCTTCGGGGAGTCTCGGCCGTGCAGATGATGGGCTCCATCGGCGAAGGAGACCCTTCCATCGACGGTTCCGGCATCGTCAGGCTGCTTGCCGAGAAACTGAATGGCGACTATCACTTCCTGGCGACTCCTCTTCTCGTGGACCGGGAGGAGACTGCCCAATCGCTCCTATCCCAGCAGGCAATCAGGCACACGTTGGACCTTGCCCGAGAGAGTGACGTGGCCATCACAGGTATCGGATCTGTCGGCCAGATTCCGGGCATCGTCCGCGCCGGATACTTCGACCGGGCAACAATTACCGAGCTCCAAGAACGTGGCGTCGTGGGAGATCTTTTGGGTTTCTTGTTCGACGACCGGGGACGCCCTGCAGATCTGCCCCAGAACCGAAGAATCGTGGCCATGCCGCTGGAAGACCTCACCTCGATACCTTTCGTCATGGCGGTCGCAGCGGGAAAGGGCAAGGCCACTGCGATCCTCTCCGTGCTCAGAGGCGGGTATCTGGATGCCCTCGTCACCGATTCCACCGCCGCCGAGGCGATCCTCCATATCGATACAAATACATCTATCAGTGAGGTGGCGTGATGTTCGAGTCCAAAACGATCATGCTGCTCATCCTTCTCGTGGTTGCCTGGCTCATCCAACTCGGTCTCTCCACATGGCAAATGCATCGATTCCATGGACGTGCCCAGGATCTTCGCCGCCTGGGAAGCACAATGTCCATCGGCATGGCCGGTTCGAACTGGAAGCGCAAGACCTATGTCGTCGCGGTCATCGACCAATCCGACGTAGTCGTCGCTGCAGAGCGCCTATCCGGGTTCACCATCTTCGCCGGCCTTCAGCCTGTTCCTAGCGTCGTCGGCTGGCAGCTCGACAATCTTGGCCTCGGGACACCCCCGGCCGGAGTAAGCGACAAGACCTGGGCGGCATTCGAACAGGCGGCAGGCTTTCTCAAGAACGCGAGAGACAAACGTTCCTCGTCAATTGAATCGAGGGTGGACGGATCTGAGGAGGATGACTGAATGACATAACGCGCAAGTGAGACCGGTTACTACAGCGGACCGAAAGTAAACAGACGCTGTCAGTCTGAGAGGAGAGACAATGGAATTACTAGCAAGTTGGGCTGAAGCTTTCATCGGTGTCTTCAAGCAAGGTGCCGATGTCTTCTCCGGTCTGCTGGTCGGAATCGTTCCGCTGCTCATCGTGCTGCTTACCGGCGTAAACGCGCTGATCGCGCTGATTGGGCCGGAACGCGTGAACAAGTTTGGTGAATGGGCAGCTCGCGAAGGGATTATCTACTACCCCATCAGGTACGTAGTCTGGCCCGTGCTTTCGGTGTTCTTCCTGACGAATCCGATGGCGTACACCAATGGCCAGTTCCTCCCGGAGAAGTACAAGCCGGCGTTCTATGACGCTGCGGTGTCGTATGTGCATCCCCCACTGGGGATTTTCCCGCACATCAACCCGGGTGAGCTCTTCGTTTGGCTCGGCATTGCGACCGGCATCGAAGCTCTCGGATTGAGCGTCACGGACTTGGCCGTCCGCTACTTGCTCACCGGACTCGTGGTCATCCAAATCCGGGGAATCGTTACCGAGCGGATCACTGCATTCCTGTGGAAGCGCAGCGGTCTGATCCCAGCCGCCTGATCGAGGAGGATTGAACATGCAAGATTTCTTGACTCGACTCGGTAAGGGAACCGGCCTGGTGGTCGGAGCCCTGTTTCAGGCAGGCCGCGACGCTGTAGACATTGTGTTGAAGACCGTGATTCCGTTCATGGCATTCATCGCTTTTGTCATCGGCATCATCCTTGCAACAGGCGTCGGCGACTGGTTGGCCAACGGTCTGAAAGGCTTGGCCAGCAATGTCATTGGACTCCTCATCCTTTCGGTGATCATCGGGTTTCCGTTGCTCTCACCACTGTTGGGTCCCGGAGCAGTCATCGCGCAGATCATCGGTACACTTATCGGTGTTGAGATCGGCCGAGGGAATATCTCGCCGGCCATGGCATTGACGGCCTTGTGGGCCATCAACCCCCAGGTTGGGTGCGACTTCATTCCAGTAGGTCTCGCGCTTGGAGAAGCAGAACCAGAGACTGTAGAGATCGGGGTACCAGCAGTGCTGTTCTCCCGGATGATCACGGGTCCAATAGCCGTGGTGATCGGGTGGGCAGCCAGCATCGGTATGTACGCCTGATCGACAAGAGGAGGCGTTGTTCGAATGGGTTTTCTGAAACGGCACAAGAAGTCCCCCAAAGAAGCTGCTGAAGCAACGGAGGATGCGACTCGGCCGGAGGCCGAAAAGACGGCCACGACCGCAGAGTCCGCTCCAGACGAGGCTGCCGCCGAGACCGTCGAGGTCCCTGCCGAGCCTGCGCAGCCTTCGCCTCCTGAGGGAGGGTATCGGAAGGTGCGCGTCGGACGCGGCATGAAAGGGTGGGGCACAGGACTGGTCATCCAGCCGGAACCAGGAAGGGACCTGATCTACTCCGTGACCGGAGGAGGCATCCACCCGGTCGCTCAGCGCATCGCAGACCTCACCGGTGGGAGGCCATTCGACGGTTTCAAGTCGAAAGCCGGCTTCAGCGAGATTGCAGTCGCCGTCATCGATTGTGGTGGCACGGCTCGCATCGGTGTGTACCCCATGAAGGGTGTGCTGACCGTCGACGTGCACGGGGCGAGTCCCTCGGGTCCGTTGGCGCGATTCATCACCGAGGAGAACTTCGTCTCCGGGGTTGATGTCGACAACATCTCCTTGATCGAGGACTGAGCAAGGTCCGACGCGATGGGATCCGGTTGACCGCCGGATCCCATCCCACGCTCGATGGGCCCGGCCGGCGGCCGGGTGGGGTGACTAATGCCATGACCACCGTCAAGTATGAAACAACCGTGATCAGCGTAGGGGAAATGGCCGAGGCGTTCGCTGCAGAAGGCATCCTCGTGTTCTTCGGCGAAGAAGCCCCCGAGGAACTCCACGAGTTCGCCATTCTCATTGATCATGACAAATTGCATTCCCCAGTCGAGGCCGGCGACATCCTCGAGATAGGCACAGAACCGTACCCGGTGCTCTGTGTGGGAGACGTCGCAAACGAGAACCTGGCCAATCTCGGACACCTCATCGTAAAGTTCAACGGGTGCACCGAACCCGAACTTCCCGGAGACGTGAGCGTCCCCGAAGTTCCGGCACCGAACGTCACGCCTGGCACTGTCGTGCGGATTCTCAAAGGAGAGCATTGATGCTGTTACCGCTACTGAAATCGCGCGAGGAACGCGGGGAGATCGTGCGCATTGGTCTCGCAGGCGCCGGCCAGATGGGTGAGGGCTTGGTAAGCCAGATGGAGACCGTCTACGGAATGCGCGTAGTGGTCGTGGCCGACGTCGTGCCGGGGCGTGCCACAGAAGTCCTCCTCTCCGCCGGTGTAGACGCATCGGACATCGTCGACACCGAGGATCCGGACAAGGCTGCAGATGCCGTGTATGCAGGCAAACGTGTCGCCACCACAAGGGCCCATCTTGCAGCAACGATCGAGCCACTGGATGTGGTCGTGGAGGCGACAGGAATCCCCGATGTTGGAGCCCGTGTCGCCTATCACGCGATCCTGGCCCGCAAGCACGTGATGCAGATGAATGTCGAGACGGATGCCACCGTTGGCTACATCCTTCGCAAGATGGCCAAGGCCGCCGGCGTGGTCTACACGCTGACCGGAGGCGATGAGCCAGGTGCCACGATGGAGCTCTACGACTTTGCCACCAGTCTTGGATTCAAAGTCGTCGCCGCCGGCAAAGGAAAGAACAATCCACTCGACCGCTCGGCGAACCCCGATTCCATGGCCGAGATGGCGCGAGCCCGCAAGATGAATCCAAAGATGCTCGCCTCTTTCGTTGACGGCACCAAGACGATGGTGGAGATGACATCGCTGGCAAACGGCATACAATTCATACCTGACATACGGGGAATGCACGGACCCAATGTGACGCAAGAGGCACTGGCTCAAACGTACGTTCCTCGTGATGCCGGAGGAATCGAGTCACATGAAGGGGTGGTCGACTTCGGTCTAGGAATCGCCCCTGGTGTGTTCGTGACGTTCACGACGGACCACCCAAAACTGATACGCGATCTTCAGTATCTGTCGATGGGCCCGGGACCCTACTGGGCGCTCTACCGTCCGTATCATCTGACGAGCCTGGAGACACCTGTATGGATCGCCCGAGCCGCACTCATGGGCGAAACGACACTCGCAACCGATGCTCATCCAACGGCGGAAGCCATCACCGTGGCCAAGAGACCGCTGAAGGCCGGCGAAATCATCGACGGTCTCGGTGGCTTCACTGTCTACGGACTGATTGAACGTGCCGACATTGCACGCCAACAGTGCCTTCTCCCCTTGGGTTTGGCACCCGGAGCGAAGATCTTGCGAGATGTGGAGATGGGCCAAACCCTGGCCTATGACGACGTCGCACTCGACGAGTCGCTCACCGTCGTCAACCTGAGACGGCTCCAGGATCTCGAAACGGCCGAGCACTGAAGCCCATGAAAGGACTGCTCCGGCGAATCATGCGTCGCTCGGTCGATCGCGCCGTTCAAATGCAGCCCCGGCGTGTCGATCGTATCCGCAATGACTTGCTCTACGCCGCTCCATCGGAGCGTGATCTGGTCGCGGAGATTCGTCGCGCCGCCGAACGTCTCCTGGCGGCCGGATTGGCTCCCGCAACACTGGGAGCGGTCGCCGTCCGTCGGTCCGACAAGTCCGCGACGCGAACCGCTGTAGGCGCCGACCTGGGCTGCATCGACAATCGAGCGTTGGATACGGTTCCCATCGATGACTCCGATCCGCTCGTCGCCGCCCTTGCTTTCCATGAGGCGGCAGCATGGGGATTGCCGCCCATGCTGCTGGCTCTCGCCGAGCAACATCGTGTGCCGGAGCCTGTTGTGGCATCCATGAGTGAAGCTGCAGGTTCCATCCGGCTGGGTGTGGCGACAGAACCTCTTCCAGAAGGCGTGACCGTGATTCGAGGGATGGGTGTACTGGCTGTCGGAGACGATGTGGGCACTGCGGTCACTCGGCTCGAAGCTGCCGAGTTCCTTGCCACCATCACCGTACATATGAGCGACAGGAGTTGGACAGATGGTTGAGACCACAGTCGTCGTCAGGCATGAAGTTGGGCTACACGCGCGCCCGGCCGCGATATTCGTCAAGGCCGCCCAAGGGTTCGACAGCTCGATCACCCTCACCAATCTCACTCGTGGGAGTGATCCCGTTGATGCGAAGAGCATCATCTCCGTATTCAGGATCGCGGTAGCGAAGAACCATGAGGTTCGTATCCAAGCCGACGGCCCCGACGAGGAGGCAGCTATCTCAACGCTCAAGCGACTCGTCGAGAGTAACTTCGAAGAATGAACCGCATCATGCACGGCATCCCGGCGGCCGGCGGTATCGCCATCGGACCAGCGTTCGTCTATCGACCCGAGACGCCCGAGATTCCCAAGGGTCCCGTCGATGACATCCCTGGAGAGCAGGAGCGCCTGCTGGCCGCAATCGCAGCCGTCGATCGTCGCCTCAGTGAGCTCGTTGCGATCGCCGCCGACCACGCCGGAGATGCTGCCGCCGAGATATTCGAGGTGCATCGAATGTTCTTGGCCGACCCGGCACTCTCCGCGAAAGCCGCCGACCTGATCGCCGCCGAGGCGACCACGGCCGAGGCTGCCGTGGTCGCGGTCACGTCCGCACTTGCTGATGAATTCGCATCCATCGGAGACGACTACTTCGCCGAGCGAGCAATCGACGTGCGAGACATCGGACAACAACTCGTGCGCGAACTGATGGGACTGGGTTCCGAAGGATTGTCGGAAATCACCGTGCCGTCGGTCGTCATCGCCGACGATCTGACACCGTCGGATACGATGTCACTTCCTGAGGGAATGGCGTTGGCTTTCTGCACCAAAGAAGGCAGCGCCACCTCCCATGCGGCGATCCTGGCTCGGTCGATGGGAATCCCGGCGATCGTCGGAATCACGAACCTCGACGTTGCCACCGGGACAACAGTCGCGGTGGATGGTGATGCCGGTCTTCTCTACATCGACCCCGACACAGAACAGCTCGCCGCTCTGCGTGAGCAGTATGAACGACAGGCCCGACTCCTCACGGTTGCTGCCGCACGCGCCTCAGAGCCGGCGGTCACCGTGGACGGACATCGCCAGGAAGTGGTGGCGAACATCGGCAGCGTCGCAGATGCCGAGCGCGCCGATCGGTCGGGAGCCGAGGGTGTGGGATTGCTTCGGACCGAGTTCCTGTTCATCGATCGGGGAACTCTCCCCACGGAAGATGAGCAGTACGAGGCCTATCGGTCGATTCTTGAACTGTTCGGCGACCGCCCGGTGGTAGTGAGAACTCTCGACGTGGGCGGCGACAAGCAGGTGCCCGGCATCAATCTCGAGAACGAGCTGAACCCGTTTCTCGGCAAGCGGGGAATCCGCCTGACCTTGGCGGAACGCGATCTCTTCCAGAAGCAACTCCGAGCCCTGCTGCGTGCCGGGGTCCATGGCAATCTGAAGATCATGTTCCCGATGGTGGCCACCTTGGCCGAAGTCGAGGCCGCACGAGCGGCAGTCGGCGCAGCAGCGGCCGCGCTCGACAGCCGCGGCATAGAACGGGCTGCTTCCTTCGAAATCGGGATCATGATCGAAGTGCCCTCGGCGGCACTGATCGCTGGTGCACTTGCCTCCCGGCTCGATTTCTTCTCGATCGGCACCAATGATCTCACGCAATACACGTTGGCGGTCGATCGAACCAATGCAGCGGTCGCGACAATCGCCGACCCCCTCCATCCAGCAGTTCTGCGCCTGATCCAGATGGTCATCGAAGCTGCCCACGCGCACGGGAAATGGGTTGGACTGTGTGGAGAAATGGCCGGAGATCCCGTGGCGGTTCCCATACTGCTGGGGCTTGGCCTCGACGAATGGTCCATGAACCCACCGTCGATCAGTGTGGTGAAAGACCGTATCCGGTCATGGTCCACGGATGCCGCCAGGACAGTTGCCGACCGCTGCCTGCAGGCGTCCTCGACCGCTGAAGTGAGAGACATCCTGATGAGAGCCGTTCCATCCTGACCGGATGACCGGCACGAAGGCCTGCACGTTTGCGGGCAGGATCAACCCTCGAGATACCGAGCGAACGTTGCGAGGAACCTTGCGCCATCGGCTCCATCGGCGACCCTATGGTCGATCGTGAGTCCGACTTCGCACGTGAGCGCTGCTTTCACCGCACCGTCCGTCGTTGCCACCGGCCGCATCCGAATGCTCCCCACCGACAGGATCGCAGATTGGGGTGGGAAGACCAGAGCGGCGAACGAGTCGATCCCGAGACCACCGAGGTTCGAGAGGGTGATCGAAGGCTGCGCCATGTCTTCTCGGCTGGGCGAACCGCCCCGGACGCGATCGAGGGTCGAACGCACGATGCGATCGGCCTCGTCCGGATCGACAGTGTCAGGATCAGATATCGCAGCAACGATCAGTCCCACGTGCGGCCGGTCGATCGCCACTCCCACTCGCACCGCCTCACACGGCACAGGTTGGCGCTGCTGATCATCCCATCGGCTGTTCACCTCGGGATGCTCTCGCAATGCGGCAGCGAGTGCCCTCACGAGTTCGGTCGTCCAACTGTGATCTCCTTTGCGCGCTGCAGTGCGATCGAGAACGATCGTGCGATACAGCGTGAATTGAGGGATTGCCGCGGACCTGCTCATGATCTCGGCAGTGGCCCGGCGCACCGAGAGCTCCCTCGCGGTATCGACCGGCATCGGCGAGCTCTGGGATGGTGCAGATGTTTGCTCAGGGACACGGTCGGCACGTTCGCCAGGATGGGCCTCACCTCGCCGAGCGAACGCCTTCACGTCGACCGAGGTCACTTGGCCACGTGCCCCCGTGGGCTCGACCTCGGACAAATCGACACCGAGTTGCCGGGCGAGCAGTCGCGCCGGTGGCGATGCCGGCACGATGCCGTAAGAAGTCTCTGGGGACGCAGGCGGTGACGGCTCGTACTCGGTCAGATCCAATCCGGCGAGCAGATCACCGGTCGCGGATGCAATGGTGGCAATGGTTGCGCCCAGCGGAACGACCGTGCCGGGTTCCACCAGCAACTCGACCACCGTCCCTTCATACGGAGACACCAGCTCCATATCCACCTTGTCCGTCGATACGTCGGCAATCGGTCGACCTTCCGACACGTGATCACCGGGGGCGACCAACCACTGAAGGATGGTTGCCTGTTCCATGGTTGCGGTCATGGCAGGCAGGCGAATCTCGAGGATGTTCTCGCCGCTCATGCGTTCATCAGCTCCTTGGCCGCCTTCTCGATGTCATCGACCTGAGGAATCGTCGCTCGTTCCAGTTCCTTGGCATACGGCATCGGGTTGTCTTTCCCACACACACGCCGTACCGGAGCAAGGAGGTAGTCGAGCGCGTCGGATTCGACCACCCCTGCAACGACTTCTGCGCCGACACCCACGGCGGTCGGCGCCTCGTGACTGACGAGGAGTCTCCCCGTCTTCTTCACCGACCCACGGACGGTTTTGATGTCGAGTGGCCGCACCGTTCGCAGGTCGACGACTTCCGCGTCGATGCCGGCGTCGGCAAGTCTCTCCGCTGCCTCCAACGCCTTGACCGTCATGATCGAGTATGCGGCGATCGTCAGATCGGTGCCGGGACGGATGACCTTGGCTTCACCGATTCGCGCGGGCGTCTCGGCAATGTGGGCTCTCGACTCGAAAGGACCTTCGGTCTTGTACAGCAGCTTGTGTTCGACGAACACCACCGGATTGGGATCCAACACCGACGCCAACAGCAGGTCATACGCGTCTTGAGGAGTGGCGGGCAGCACGACCTTCAGTCCCGGGACATGCGCAAACCAAGCCTCGAGGCTTTGGCTGTGTTGAGCCGCGGCCCCGGTACCCCCACCTCCGGCTGTTCGCACGACCATCGGGACGTCGACATGTCCCCCATACATGAAGTGGAGCTTCGCCGCCTGATTCACAAGGGGGTCCATCGCGTTCACGATGAAATCGAAGAACTGAATCTCCACGACCGGTCTCAGTCCCGTAATGGCGGCGCCCACCGCGAGCCCGATGATGGCCTCCTCAGATATCGGCGTATCCCGGACTCTGTCCTCTCCAAACTCCTGGACAAGTCCGTCGGTGATGCCAAAGGCCCCGCCGTACACGCCGATGTCTTCCCCGGCGAGGAACACACGGGGGTCCTCGGTCAGCAGCAATCGGAGTGCGGCTCCGACAGCTCTCGCGTATGAGCTCGTCTCAGGCATACGCGGCTCCCTCCAAGTCGTCTACGAGCGCAGGAGGTGCTTTGTATGCAGCCACTACCGCCTCTCGTATTCGCTCACGAGCCGCCAGCTGCGCAGCTGCGATTTCCTCGTCATCAAGCCAACCAAGTGAGCGCAGACGCTGCTCGTAGAGCATGAGCGGATCTTTCGTACTGCGCCATTGGTCGATTTCCTGCTGTGTTCTGTAGAGGTTACGATCCGACTTCGAATGGCCCCTGTACCGGTAGGTGACGAATTCCAGCAGGCTCGGGCCCTCGCCCGAACGGGCGTGTTCCACCGCTTCTCTTGCATTCTCGAACACCTCGACCACGTCGTTGCCATTCACCTGGACACCAGGCATGCCGTATGCAGACGCTCGATTCGCCACCGACCCTCCGGCCGTTGACTTCTCCTGGGCCATGGACATTCCGTACTGGTTGTTCTCGCAGGCGAAAACGAGTGGAAGGGACCAGATCGAGGCGAGATTGAGCGCCTCGTGGAACGCACCTTCGTTTGCAGCACCGTCACCGAAAAAACAGACGACAACCTTGCCGGTCTCCTGTAATCGCTGCGAGAGAGCCGCACCGGTGGCAATGGTCATCGATCCGGCGACAATTCCGTTGGCGCCGAGGTTCCCGCTGTCTACATCCGCGATGTGCATCGAGCCGCCTCGGCCTCGACAGTATCCCGTATCCTTCATCAGGAGTTCGGCCAGCATTCGCTCGGGGTCCGCTCCGTGGGCGAGGGCGTGGCCGTGGCCTCGGTGTGTCGAAGTGATGAAGTCTCCCTCGTCGAGAGCGTCACAGACCCCTTCCGCCACGGCCTCTTGGCCGATCGTGAGATGCATCGTGCCGTGCAGGAGCCCTCTCGAGAACAGCTCTTCGACGGCTTCTTCAAAGACTCGTATCGACCACATGCCCTTGAGAACATCGGCCGCCTGCGCAGAATCGGTTGGATCCTTTCTTGCCATACTCATTCCCTCACATGACTGCGGGCCGCGTCGTCGTGGAGTGCCGCCGCCGCTGCCGGTTGATCACATACCAGGACGTCGAGAAGTCCACCGGCCAGGGACGCTGCTATCGCTTGGCCCTTTGCCACCCCGGCAGCGACACCGACGACACAGGGAATCGCTTGTAGTTGGTCGAGAGTCAATGCGATCACCCGACGGCTGAGCGGCCCCTGGAGTTCTTCCCCGTCCTGGTCGATGAGGCGAGCACAGACCACCGCTTCCGGTTTCATCAATCCCTGATAGCTGTCGGCGATGGCTCGTTCCGCGAAGCCCTCTCCAGGTATGCCTATGCCGACCAACGCGATATCGGCCGAACGAGCGAGCTGGAGTTCTATTCGTATCCTGGGGTCGGAAAGGAGCTCGTCGGCGACCGTCTCATCCTCGACGAGGGCAGGCGCGTGCAGGAAACGGTGGCGACCGCCCAGCGCCTCGGCCAGCATCCGAACGAGTTCGTGGCCCGACGAAGCCGGCGCCATGGTCAGATCGCCTCCGACTTGCACGACCTCGACGTCGCGCGGCTGCTCGACCGCAACGTTGGCGACGGTTGCCTCGACGCTGCGCCCCCACCCGATGGCGATGCGATCGCCATCGGCAACATGATCCACGAGCCACTCGGCAGCAAGACGCCCAACCGAAGCAAGCGTGTCACCGCCCGCAACCAGCACTATTGCCTCGCGTATCCCGAAACGCTGAACGAGCTCCTGCTCCAGTGATCGATGGCGCCGCAGCGGATGATCGATCACAAACCGGATCACGCCCTCCCGACGTGCAGCTTCGAGCAGACGAGACACGTTGGATCGGCTGGTACCCAAGTGGTGGGCGATACGATCCTGCGACCAGCCATCGATGTAGTAGCGCTCTGCAGCCTCTGCGAGACGACGACGGCGGTTTACCGACTCGGGAATCACAATTGTGACATAGTATCACAATTGCTCACACGCCGTCGGCGTCCCAGCTTCCGTCACGCCAGTCGTACGCGAGATCCTCGGCGACAAAGATGTCCTCGACGAACGTGACCTTGATGTTCCGGGGATCTCCCGGAACGAAACGAATGGGGAGATCGCTGAAACGCTCGACGGTCTCAGCGGTGTCAACACCCTCGAATCCAGCTCTCGCTGCACGTCGATAAGCGTGAAGGAGCGGCAACGCGTGGAAACCCTGGGGCGTTTGTACCTTCCGAAGATCTTCGCCGGCGAGGGACACGATGAGCCCATCCTTCGTCTCGTAGAGAGGCTCCTCGGGAACGTAGCCGGGAATCGCTCCTCCATCGCTACGTGCGCGTTCGATGACGAGTTCGAGGAGCTTGGTGGACATGAAGGGCCTCGCCCCGTCATGAATGACGACGCAATCGATCTCACCGGATTCGATCCGAGCCGTCAGAGCCTTCAGGCCCTCGTATTCGCTCGCCTGGCGAGTCCGACCCCCTTCGACAATCCTGGTCGGCGTTCCCGTCTCGTTCTGTTGCACGAGCAGCTCTGCCTGCTCACGATCTACGTCGCGGATCACGAGCACAATCATGTCCACTGCTTCGGAGTTGCCCATCGTGTCGAGCGAATAGGCCAACATTGGACGTCCTCGGATGGGGAGGTACACCTTGTTGACGTCGATCCTTGCCCTGGAACCGGACCCTCCGGCGAGGAGAATGGCGGCAGTCATCATTCGCGTTCACCCGGCACTAGCAAAGAGGCATCCGATGGAACACGCTCTACACTAGTTGGCTCCATGCGATTCCCACCTGTCACAAGCCCACACATGTTACGCCCCTTCGATTCCCGCCAACTCGGACTGTGGGCGGACGAAGGACACGTCATGGTCTTCGCTGTCATGGGCGGTCGCTTCGCAGGCCCCACACTTCAAGTGCATGCGCCCACCCTCCTACAACGCCTGGCCCAGCTGTCGCCCGATATCGACACGCTGGTGTTCGTGGATGGACCGTTCCCGGACAATGCGACGATCGAGAGAATCGATGACATGCTCGAACAGTTCGCATCTCAGGATATCGACGCACTCGCAGGCTACGTGGCTGCCACCGAGGCGATCAAGAGAGTGCACGGAAATCAGGTCCTCCACGGCGTCGACCGATCCACCCTGATCGCAGTGAAGGGACCCGAGATCATCTCACGTGAGGCGTTGGTTCGTGCTGTGGACTCCATGGACTCCCATCCATGGACATGCCCGTTGCTTCTCGTGGCGCGCTCTGGAGGTCGAGTGGCGCGATACGAGGGACCGAACGTGAGGGATGAGAGCTCGCGTTGAGCGCTCCCCCGTCGACATTTCGGTTTGCCGTCATCGCCGACTCCCACATCCGCCGAGAGGACTCCGGCGGGTACCCCTCTGACGGTGCCATGCTGGAACGCAACCGGTTCGTAGTCGATCTGATCAATCGGCTGAAACCTTCGTTCGTCATTCACCTGGGAGACATCGTCCATCCCCTTCCGGTCGAAGCCGGACACGAAGCCGCCGTACGCCTCGCCGCCGACCTCTACCGAGGCATCGAGGTTCCCGTGCGTCATCTGCCCGGGAACCACGACGTCGGTGACAAGCCGAATCCACACGTCGCGGTCCCCCAGGTACGCGACACCGCCTACGAAGTCTTCGAACGGTACTGGGGGCCTGCCTACGGGTCGTTCGACCACGGTGGCTGTCACTTCGTGCTCATCGACACTCCGATCCTCAACTCGGGACTCGAGAGAGAACATCGGCAACGCCGATGGCTGGAGAACGATCTCACCGCAGCGGCGGGACGGCGCATCTTCCTGTTCAGCCACTATCCGCCGTTCATCCGCGACCCAAACGAGGCCGAGAACTACGACAACCTTGCAGAGCCGGCCAGATCCTGGCTCATCGATCTGATCGAACGCCACTCCGTCGAAGCCTGGTTCTCCGGCCACGTGCACAACTTCCTGTACAACCGTCACCATTGTGACTTCTACACTCTCCCATCGACGGGTTTCGTGAGACCGGACTACTCGGAGCTGGCGGCGATCCCGCCTGAAGCAGAAGCGGGACGCGACGACCGCGCGAAACTGGGATTCTTCATCGTCGAGGTCACCTCCGATGGGCATGCCGTTCGGCCGGTCCGCACGTACGGAAACACCGGCAGCGCTTCCCTTCCTGTGCCGGCCAAAACGTCGGCTGCGTCGGACTGGACCTGCCCGATCGGAGTCACACTGCGCCACGACTGGATGGCAACGGTCGGTTTTCCGACCGATGGGCTCGATCCCTTCGTGCGAAAGATGGTTCGTAACGACTACCCCCTGCTTGCCCTCAGGGAGTCGAGAATCTCCGACGTTCGCATTCCGGCAGAAGACATCATGCATGCCGAGCGACGCCGGCGCATCAACGATCTCGCCCGGCTGGGCATGCGTTTTACCGTCTTCTCGGCGGGAGTACCCGATGTCGCTATCGCAAGTGCCATCGACGAGAGCGCACCTGCCGTCGTCCGCTGGGAGATCATCGTCCAACCGGACCAGATCGAAACCGTGCTCTCGAGCCTCGGCCCATCTCCGGTTCCCAGGGCCCTCGCCCCCATCGTCCCGATCGGATCAGGCGATGTCCAGCACTTCGTCACACACGGATTCGATCCGCGCGCCGATGATCTCCTTTCCCACTTCGTGGATGCAGGGGCCGCAGATGTATTCGAGGATTTCGTCTACCGGGCCGCTCCCGGACACCCCGTCGCGGAAGCCGTGTCCATGGCCATCCAGACGGCTCGGACGATCGGCGTCGGAGCATCGATGAGCATCGAGATGCCCCGCGGTGACGAAAGCGGCGTATTCGACGACGACGGATACATCGCACGCCTGGCCACCGAGGCGTTGACTGTAAGGCTGCGACATCCTGACGTTCCGATGTTCCTCGACGGCTTCATGGACCACGACCGCGGCTACTACCGCCGTCACGGCCTCATCGACCGCCGATGCAACCCCCGACCGGCGCTGTTTGCGCTGATCAACTCCGCGAGATCTCCCCGCTGACAATGGCCTGCTGCGCAACATCACCAAGCATGGCCACTCCCGCTCCGAACGCGGCGAATCGTTCGTCGTGCGTGAACCCGTGGTGGTATCGGTAGTAGATCTGCTGAGCGATCACGGCCAGTTTGAACAACCCGAACACGTAGTAGAACATCAGCTGCTCGATATCGATGCCCCTGATCCCTGCGTAGCGTTCTGCAATCTCGACACGGGTGCTGCTCCCGGGTGCCGTTGTCGGTCCTCCCGCTATGTTCCTCAACGCAGGAGGATCGCCCGGCTCCGCCCAATAGGCGAGACTGGATCCCAGATCCATGAGTGGATCGCCAAGCGTTGCCATCTCCCAATCGAGGACTGCGCGCACGCGACTCGGATCGTCGGGGTCGAGAACGAGGTTGTCGAGTTTGAAATCATTGTGAATGAGTACGGCACCCGTCTCGGACGGTCGGTTCGCCGCGAGCCATGTGATCGTCTGGTCGATCGACGCCACGGGTTCGATCATTGCATCGTTCCAACGGCGAGACCAGCCGTTGACCTGACGTTCGACATAGCCGCCGGGACGGCCGAGCATCTCGAGCCCGGCGCCGACGACATCGATGCCGTGGACCTGCGCCAACGTCTCCACGAAAGCTTCACAGATGCGACGCATCGTCGGAGCATCCGGCGGTGGAGTCCCACCGCGAAGGATGATGCCGTCCACTCGCTCCATCAGGTAGAAGGGCGCTCCGAGAATCGAAGGGTCCTCACAGAAGGCGATCGGCTCCGGCACTTTGGGCCAGACCGGTCGCAGATGGCTGAGGATGCGGTACTCACGGCTCATGTCATGACCGGACTTGACACGTGCTCCGAACGGGGGGCGGCGCAGGACCAGTTGGTGATCTCCGATGCCGAGCAGGTACGTGAGGTTCGAGTGACCCGATGGGAACTGGGAGACCTCGATCGGTCCGCTCAACTCGGGAAAACGAGAAGACAGCCACCGCTGCAGGGCATCGACGTCGAACTCTTCTCCGACACGGACGGAACTCGCCTGCTCCGGTTTCATCGACCCTGATATCCGTACTTCGCCAGTTCCGTGCGGGCGACGACATTGCGGTGCACCTCGTCGGCACCGTCGTAGATGCGAGCGGCCCGCTCATGTCGAAACCAGAAGGCGATCGGCGTGTAGTCGGTCATTCCCATCCCACCGAGTGTCTGCAGGGCCCTGTCGAGAACTCTGCCGAGCGTGTTGGCAACGTAGAACTTGATTGCCGAAACCTCGGTGCGAGCCCCACGGCTCCCCTCCCGTTCGATCTTCGCCGCCGCGTCGAGCACCATCAGTCGGGATGCGTTCACCTCTGCCCTGCTGTCCGCGATCCAGTGCTGGACGACCTGGCGTGATGCGAGTGGCCTCCCCGGAGCAAGTTCCCGATCGACCGCGTGACGGCACATGATCTCGATGGCTCGCTCACAGATGCCGATCCAGCGCATGCAATGGTGGATGCGCCCTGGACCCAGGCGTTCCTGTGCCAGGACAAACCCCGCACCTTCGGCTCCGATCCGGTTCTCCACGGGCACCCTGCAATCGGTGAACGCAACCTCTGCATGGCTCGCCCATCCTGAACCGGCCTCCCCCATCACGGACGTGTTTCGCACCAGCTCGAAACCAGGAGTGTCGGTGGGAACGATGATCATGCTCGCCCTCTGATGACGTTCCGAAGCTTGTGGGTTCGTCACGGCCATGACGATGGTGAACGCGGCTCCTTCGGCGGCAGACGTGAACCACTTGTCACCGTTGACCACGTAGTGATCCCCGTCTCTCGTCGCAGTCGTCGCCAGCCATGTGGGATTCGACCCTGCACGGCCCGGTTCTGTCATCGAGAAGCACGACCGGATCTCGCCGTCGATCAGCGGGAGCAGCCATTTCTGCTTCTGTGCCGGGCTTCCGTGACCCAGCAGCAGCTCCATATTTCCGACATCGGGAGCCTGGGCGTTGAATACGAAATGTCCAAGCGGAGTCCGGCCGAGTTGCTCGCTTACCTGTGCGAATTCGACGAGCGAAAGCCCTGGGCCGCCCATCTCCTCCGGCAGATGAGGAACCCACAGACCCATCTCTTTGACCAGGTGGCGGAGTGCCTGCAGCTTGAGAAAGACCCCCGCAAAACCGTCTGCGAGAAACTTGGATTCGACCGGAATGACCTCCTGATCGATGAAACTGCGCACGACTTCGAGTACTGCATCAAGCTCGGTTGAGGTTGCCATGGCCGCCAGTCTCACACAGGCATCACAGGGACGCAATCGCCGCCCACCGCCGGTTCCGGGAACCCGGCAGGCCCCTCGAGCCGTCCAAGCGGCGAACGAACGGAGGAACCATGCGCCGATTCACGATCCTGCTCACCGTACTTGCACTCTTGATGTCCGCCTGT
This sequence comes from Gammaproteobacteria bacterium, assembly GCA_011682695.1. Classification (NCBI taxonomy): domain Bacteria; kingdom Pseudomonadati; phylum Pseudomonadota; class Gammaproteobacteria; species Gammaproteobacteria bacterium. The sequence continues at coordinate 39,366 of JAACED010000005.1, read as the reverse complement.
GCCGAGGTCGGCACCGTGGGCAGCACAACGACACAACCAACCACGCCCGGTGTATTCGGTGCCGCGCTGCACAGCTTCAGCCAGTGTGACGATCTGCTCGATTACTACATCGAGCAGGCGCTACCGCTCGTGGGGCCATACGGTCTGCCGGGATATGGGCCGTACGGACCCGCCTTCCTCGAAGAGGACGCAGTCCGCGGCGCACCGGGCCCGATCACGTCGCCTTCGACGACCCAGGCATCCAGCACAAAGGACTACTCCGGAACCAATGTGCAGGTCGCAGGCGTCGACGAGGCAGATATCGTCAAGACCGACGGCAACCGCATCTTCGCTCTGGTGAACGGTTCCTTGCAGATAGCGCTCCCGAAGAGCAATGGGGTCGAGATCGCGGGGAGCCTCGAGCTTCGTGACTGGTGGCCAAGCCAGATGCTGCTCTTCGGCGACACCGTCGTACTGATCGGCCAGGACTGGCAGGGCGGCCCGCGACCCCTGGCATTTGATACGGGCATAGCGCCTCCACAGTCGGCCGTGACCCGTCTGGCCCAAGTGGACGTGTCCGATCCGTACCGCCCCAAGCTCGTCCAGACGCTCTGGCTGGACGGCGGGTACGTGTCATCTCGCCTCGTGGGTTCTCGGGCAACCGTCGCGATCACTTCTTCGCCGGTTGGCTTCGACTGGGCGTATCCGGAGGGATCCGGGCTTCGATCCGAACGGGTCGCCACCTCCAAGAACCAGCAGATCGTTCGAGACTCGAAGCTCGACAACTGGCTGCCCTACTACGTCCTCGAGAGTGCCGGCCGCACCACCGAAGGCAGGCTGCTCGACTGCTCGTCGGTGATGGCGCCCAATGAGTTCTCTGGTCTGAACACGCTCTCGATTCTGACCTTCGACCTCGAGGACGGGATCGGCTCGTGGGACGACGCGGGTGTCGTTGCATCGGGAAGCACGCTGTATGCGACGGCCGAGCACGTCTACGTGGCCACCCAGCCGTGGATGGACTGGGGACTGCTGGAGGAAAACGAGATCAGGGACGAAGCGGAGAGGTATCGCAGCAAGATCCACATGTTCGACACCTCGGGCAGCCCTCGCTATGTGGCCAGTGGCGAAGTCACCGGGTTTCTGCTGAATCAGTTCTCGATGGACGAGTACGACGGATCACTGCGCGTGGCAAGTACGACCGCCCCACAAGGCTGGTGGTGGTCCGATGAGTCCGAGAGCCTGGTGACGATCCTGCAACTCGAGGGCAACCGGCTCGCCGAGGTGGGCAGAATCGACGGTCTTGGACGCGGCGAGCGCATCTTCGGGGTGCGTTTCATCGACGACATCGGGTACGTCGTGACGTTCCGTCAGACCGACCCTCTCTACACGATCGACCTGTCGAATCCGAGACGACCGAGCGTCGTCGGTGAGCTCAAGATCCTTGGGTACTCCGCGTACCTGCACCCTGTCGGTGAAGGTCTACTCCTCGGACTCGGCCAGGACGCCGACAAGACCGGCAGGACGAAGGGCACGCAACTCTCGCTGTTCGACGTCTCCGACCCTGCGCATCCCGTCAAGATCGATCAGGTGGCGATGGACGGCGGTTACTCACAGGCCGAAAACGACCACCACGCGTTCACGTTCTGGAACGGACTCGTACTCACCCCATACGAAGGATGGGAACGTGATGGATCCTCGTACGACACCGGCGTTCTCGCCGTACGTGTGGACGGAAGGCACCTCACCTTCGAGAAGGTGTTGCGTGCCTTCGAGGACGGGCCCATCTCCGGGAAGGACTTGGAACGGCTCGAGCCGTGGCGCTGGACGCCCATTCGAACGATGGTGATCGGACCGAACATCTACACGATCACCCAAGGTGGAATTGCCGTGCACGACTTCGACACGCTCGAACGAGTCGCTTTCGAGCGATTCTGATCATCACGGTCGGCGCTCCGGTGGCGGAACGTGGAGCTTGGGGTGCCTGCCTCTCTAGGGCAAGGTGAACCAGAAGATGCTTCCGCCACCGGGCGCGGGATCCTGCCCGATCTCGCCGCCGTGTGCTTCGACGATCCGCCGGCTGATCGCCATCCCGAGTCCGGTGCTCGCCTCTCCACCGGTCGGCCGGTTGGACAGCTTCCCGAAGTAGCTGAACAGCCGTTCCCGATCGGCGCTGTTGACACCCGGACCTTCGTCCTGGACCTGAATCTTCCACCCGGGAGACAGTTCGTGGACGGAGACACGCACGTTGCTGCCGGGAGGCGAGTACTTGACAGCGTTCGAAATCAGGTTATCCACCACTTGGCGAAGGCGTGCCGGATCGGCCTGTACGAGCCCGCCCTCGCTCGGCGTGAACTCGACCGTCGTGCCTTTGCCCTTCGCCAGCTGCCTATGTCGTTTCACCTCGAGGCTGAGGAACTCGTAGAGGTCCACCTCCTGGCGATACAGCTCGAGCGCCCCGGACTCGATCTGGGACACGTCAAGCAGATCGTTGATGAGTTCGAGCATGTACCGGGCTTGCTGGACGATATCTTCGACGAAGATACGATGCTCCTCATCCACGGCACAGGCTGCCAGATACTCGGCCGCCATGAGCACGATGGAGACCGGGTTACGCAGGTCGTGGGCGGCCATGCCAAGGAAACGATCCTTGGTCTCGTTCAGCCGAGCCAGTTCCCTGTTCTGCTCCTCGATCGCAGCCCCACGCGACGCTATCTCCGACATCATGCGCCCGCGATCGACGATGGTCGAGAGTTGCGAGGCGATGCGCAGAAATGTTGCGACATGGTCGGGAGTGTACGCGTTACGGGCCACACTTGAGAAGAACATGAACCCGACCGCCGTCCCGTTGTTCGTCAATGGACAGGTGAGCGACGACCTGATGCCCTCTTCGAAGATGAGCCTGGTGGATTTCGAGTCCGGCTTGTACCGGTAGTACGCGCCCACGTCGTTGATGATTCTGGGCTTCCCGGTTTCGATGATGTCTTGGAGGCTGCTTCCCTCCAGATCCGCCGAGTAGCCCACGAGGAGCTTCACCGTCGGAAGGTCGGACTTCACCCACTTGGCGAACACGCGATCACCCTCGATCAGTGAGAAGCTGATCCTGTTGTACGGGATGACTCCTCGAAAGCTCTCATAGACCTTTTCGAGAACGTCCTCGAGGAGAAGACCATCGTTGATCAAGGTCGTGATGCGGTCGAGTGTCTCCATCTCACGGATCCGAAGCTCCAGATGGTCGGCAACAGACTGGAGGGTTGCTGCGATTCTCCCCACTTCGTCGGGAAACGTGGAGGCGGCAGCGATCGGACCGGCGAGTTGCATGGGCTTCACGTCATTTCCTCACGAGTGGCTACACATCTCCATCGGCAATGGGGGCGGCGTTCCTTAGCGCCTCGCCACCCAACGCTCCAATACCGGAACGTGTTCCACGAGATCGAGATCGAGCCCCATCTCCGGATGAGGAACGTCGAGGATCCGGAGGCCGAGTCCGAGAGTCTTCGAGATGCTTCTCTCCGCCTGCATGAGGCCGAGACGCCGAAACAGATACCGGAACAGGAGGCCCCATCCGATCAGTCGCGCGGTTTGCAGAGCGTTCTTGCGCGCTCCGGCGAACGGTTCGAGGCGAGACTTCAGGTCAACCGCCAACGCCGGACGGAAAACGATGAAGTCGGCCGCGGTGAATTCACCGTCGGTGAGACGCCAGTACTCGTTCGGGTAGTCGGGGTAACCGGCCTCGACGGCCTCGCGACGGATCACCCCGGCCACCGCGTCGTGCGCTCCGGCTGCAGAGGTGAACCAGTCGACCATGGCCCCGCTCAGCAGTGGGACGTCGGATGTACAGCCCGCGGCAATCGACATGTCGGGGTCGCGGGCAAGCAACACGTCGACGCCCGCCATGAAGTTGTCGACGAGGCCGCCACGATTCGGGACCGTCTCGACGATCTTCGGAGACATGAATACCCCGGGCTCGATCCCCGCGATCACGATATGATCGATCGTCTCCGCGTCCGTCAGCGCGTCGATGACCCGCTGACCGACGGTCCTGCCCGCGACCTCGACCTGCGCCTTCGGGAGTCCCCGGGTCAACGGATAGAGGCTGTCGCCCGGCATCGGCACCCCGCCGGCGAGCACGACACAATCCATCAGGGCGTCGCCGCCTTCACCGCTGCGAGACGCTCCCCGTGCAATGAGTACCGGCGCGCAGCGTAGACAGCGATGAGGACTGCGATCAGCGGCGCGCCGGAGATGAGGATCCGGAGTCCCAACGCGACATTCTGCGGCTGCGCGACGAGTGCAGGGTCGTAACCGGTGATCGCCAGCATCCCGCCGATCAGCGTGCCTTGGAAGGCGAACGCCGCTCGGATGACGAACCCGTGCATTCCGAAGAACATCCCCTCGCGACGCACACCGTGACGGGCGGCATCTTCATCGATCACGTCGGCCAGCATGACTTCACGCAGCATCAGCAGTCCGGCCAGACCGACGCCGAGTCCCGCCGCCGCAATGAGTGCCTGGTCATACGACCGGACCACTCCGAGCGGTATCAGCAGAATACCGAAGAGACCGAGCGCGACGATGATGGCCGAACGACTCTCCCACCGCTTGGCCGCCCACGTCCACAAGGCGAACGAAGGGATGGCGACAACGAATGCAACACCGCTGATCAGGCCCTGCCGAAGACCATCGCTCTCCCCCAGCACGTACTTGGCGAACAGCGGTACAACGGCGGGAAGGACGATGAGCGTGAACTCGATAGTGGTCGACATGACGAGAAACCATCGGAATGAACCGCTGCGAAGTGTCATCCGAACCGCCGTCTTGAACGGAACGTCTGATGCGACAGACGTACGAGCAGGCTCGAAACTCCCGCCGAGAGAGATGAAGAACGCGAGGCTTGCCAACGCTCCGAACAGCACCCCCATCGCCGCCCATCCGACGGCATCCGCGACACTCTTGGCGAACGTCACCCCGACGATCACACCGAGGATCGCGAACCCTTGCCGCCACCCCGCCACGGCGGCACGCGGGCCCTGCTCCGGATACATCGCCGGGAACAGCGCTACGTAGTTGATGGTGATTGCAGAGAACATCGCATCGAAGACGCAAATGGCGATCAGGAAGTACCACCAGAGGCCGCCTCCGAGGCCAAGCCCCAATCCGGCGGGCGGTGTCCAGATCAACGCGAAGCTGATGCCCAAGGGTATCGCCAGCCCCATGATCCATGGGATACGCCGGCCCCAGCGGGTGCTCGTACGATCGGAGAGTTGACCGGCAATCGGATCGTTGACCATGTTCCACAGCGTGTACAGCACCCAGGCCCACGTCATCGCGAGAGGGGCGAGGCGAAGAACGTCGAGGTAGAAGAACTGCACCCAGCCGATGAACGCCTCGTACGAGAGCGACACGCCGAATGTCCCAAAAGCCCACAGCACCTTGTGCCGGGTCGAGAGTCGCTGTCGGTGAACCCATGTGCTCATGAGTGCCGAGGCTACAGGCCGTCAAGCCTCCACACCCGCCCATCGGGCGAAAACATGCCGGCCATGCGCTATCTTGCTGGGCGTGCACGAGTCCGTCCAGCGAGCCGCCGCCATCCTCGGTCGAGCCGAGCACATCCTCGTGTTCACGGGCGCCGGGATCTCCGTCGAGTCCGGCATCCCCGATTTCCGCGGCCCGGACGGCCTCTGGTCCCGAGTCGACCCTTCACTGTTCGAGATCGGCCGCTACCTGTCCGACGTCGAGGCCCGGCGTGAAGTTTGGCGAATCCACCTCGCCGGGGATCTCAACATCAGCGACCTACATCCGAATCCGGCCCACTACGCAGCCGTAGATCTGTGGAAGAGCGGCCGAATGGTCGGTTGCATCACCCAGAACATCGACGGACTCCACCAAAAGGCAGGCCTGCCGGAAACCGAGATCGCCGAACTCCACGGAAACTTGAGGCATGTTCGTTGCGTCTCCTGTGCGACGGTTTGGTCTGCAGAGGAAATCCTCGACCGGATCGTCGGAGGCGACGACGACCCGCACTGCCTCCACTGCGGCGGCATTCTCAAATCGACCACCGTGTTGTTCGGCGAGTTGCTGCCGGGTGCCGCCGTTGCCCGCGCACAACAGATGTCCCAGGAGGCTGATGCCGTCTTGTCGATCGGAAGCACGCTTTCGGTATATCCCGCGGTCGACTTCGTCCTCGAACCCGTGTTTCGCGGCGCTCCGCTCGTCATCGCCAACCTCGGGCCGACCGACCGAGACGAGCTCGCTGCCGTTCGGGTGGACGGGCCGGCCGGTTCAACGGTTCCTGCCATCATCGAGAAGCTCCTCGGTGCACCGTCCGAAAGGCCATGAGCGCGAGCGCCAACAGCGTTATTCCACCCGTTCTCGCCGTACGCCAAGACCGACGGCAATGAGAAGTCCTGCGATCGCGAGCAGTTGCACCCAATCCCCTATGCGGGTGTACAGAGTTGGCCCCAGCGTCCGGAATCCGACCTCACCTCTGAGAATGGCGGGTTCCATGATCGGCGTGCGATCGGTGATCGTCCCGTCGGCGGTGATCAGAGCGCTCGAGCCCGTAATCGAGGCATGCACCATGTCGATACCGTTCTCGGCTGCCCGCATGCGGGTCATCTCACTGAACTGCAGCGTCGCTGCCGTGCGTCCATAGCCGGACTCATTGGTCGTCACCACCACAAATCTCGCCCCCGCTTGGACCGCTTCGCGTACGTGACGGGGAAATGCGGCCTCGAAGCAGATCACTGACGCGAACGGACCCTCCGGGAGTTCCCACACGACAGAGCCCTCACCGGGAACCAAGTCCCGGGACACACGATCGATCTCCTTGACCCACCCCAGATACCGCCTGAACGGCACGTACTCGCCGAACGGCACCCCCTGACGCTTGGTGTACTCGCCGACGACGTCACCGTCCGGCCCGTAGAGAAGGTTCGCGTTGACGAATCCGCTGTCTCCCACGGCTCGGGTCGACCCAACGAGAATCGAGGCATCCAATCGCACCGCCTGTGCGGCCACTGCTTCGCCGTTTTGCGGATTGGTCAGCGTTTCGGCCTCATATTGGGCAGAGCTCTCGGGCCAGATGACGAGATCCACACTTCCCGCATCGAGGGTGCGTGTCAACGCGAGGTGCGAGTCGAAGATCTCCTGATTCTCACCCAGGCAGTACCGGCCGGGGCATGGACTCGACCCCTGGATCACCGCGACGCGCAGGACGTTTCCATCGGTCTGCGGTGGCCAGAGAGATCCGGCGAGCACGAGCACCAGACCGGTCCCGACGGCACCGACCAGCCAACGGGCGCTTCTGTGTTCCAGCATGAGGACGAGTCCTGCAGCGATCCCGATCGCCAGTACCGAGAGTCCGGTCTCCCCTATCCACTGCGCCGTTGCCCGCAAGGCCGGAACGTCACCGACCGCGGTGCCGAGCGAACCCCACGGGAAACCCCCAAACGGCCAGTGGCCACGCACCCACTCCGTCGCCGCCCATCCGCCTACGGCCACCATCCACCAGAGACCGGGCGCCCACGAGCGGGTCCGCCACACGACCCATCCGAGCGGTATGAAATACAGCGGCATGATCGGAAACAGCACCGCCGCGCCTACGCGCGTGCTGATCGCCACCCACCACAGCAATGAAGTGAAGAAGACGATCCCGAACACGTATACGGCGCCGACTGCCGCCCGGCGGCTCTTCGCCCGGCGCAGACCCCACAGCAGTGGAGTGGGAGCGATGAACACCATCGCTCCCCAACCCACAGGAGGAAACGCGAGCCACAACAGGACCGCAGACGCGAGCGCACCGAACCAGACCACGGCCGCACGCTAGTCGGTGCCGGGGACTTCATCCCGACGGGATGGCCCTCCCTCGGTTTTCAGGTCCCGTCACTGCCATCCGTGTCCGGCAGTCTGCGCCGGCGGACGATCCACATCACCAGCCAGAACACCAGAGCAATCGGCACGAGAATGACGATGAGCACCGGGAGGAAGAAGGCCACCAGCCAGATCGCCGCCGAAGCGATCCATTGCAGCGCAACGATGAGTCCCCGGATTGCCTGGCGCAGGATCGAGCCGGCGCTCCATCCCTCCCTGGCCAGTGGTGCGACGGCCTCAGAGGGCGTCAAGGTCACATCGACGGTCGCCAACGACACCTGCGAGTCGAGCAGTCGCTGCCTGCCTTCGAGTTGCTCGATTTCACCACGGACCTGGCGAATATTCTCGAACACGCTGAGCAGATCGTCCGGCGTCGCTTCCGGCCGATCCCGAACTTCGGCGAGCAGCAGGCGCAGCTCGTCTTCGTAGGCGCGCAGGTTGCGCAGCTGTGCCTCGATGTCGCTGTATTGCTCCGAGATGTCCTGCGCTGTCATGTTCAAGGATCGCACGTCGACAGCCTCGGCCTTCAACGCATCCAGGAACTCTGTCAGCCGATCGGCGGGAACACGAACCTGGAGTCGCGCGAACGTGATCTCGTCCACGCCGTCGCCATCTCGGTACAGACTCTCGTTCGAAACAAAGCCGCCAAACTGGTCGGCCAGCCGTGCCACGGAGCGCGCTGCCTGTTCCGGATCTGCCACCTCGAGATCGATGGAGGCGTTCTTGATGATCTTGCGATCGTTCGTGACCTGGTCGTTCGTTACCTGCTCGGCTCCCGGCTCCGCTGCACCGCTTGCTGCAAGCTCCCGCAAAGGTGTGCTCTTGTCCAGCATCTCGCTGCTGGTGCCCGACGCGCACCCTGCCAGCAAAAGCACCAGACCTGCAACTGCAATTCCACGCTTCATGTCCCACTCCTGATCGTCATCCGGAACTGGCCCGGTGTACCACAGTAAGACGTCCCACGAGGAACGCAAGGTTCCTCGAACCCTGGCAAAGGCCGTACGGGCGGCCACCATTCTCCGATTCGCGGCACATGCCGGACGCTGAAGTACGCTGAGGATCGTATGGCACTGTACAAACTGGTCGACGACATCCCCGACCTGGTTGCTCCGGCACTCATCGCTGCCTTCGACGGCTGGGTGAACGCAGGTTCCGTCGGTACCCGGGCGGCGATGTCGATCGCACACGACGGCAGGCGGCTGGCGACCTTCGACGGCGACGCCTTGTTCGACTATCGCTCATCGCGTCCCGACATCGAGTTCGTCGAAGGAGTGATGCAATCGGTTCGCTGGCCCGAGATCACACTGACACACGTCCGACACGAACGCGACCTGCTCGTCCTGAGTGGCAATGAGCCGGATTTTCGATGGAAAGCACTGAGTACGTCGATCGCCGAGATCGCAGAGTCACTTGGCGTTGTCGAAATGGTCTCTCTCGGAGGCGTACCGGCAGCGGTCCCCCACACCCGCCCCGTGCGGATCCTCACGACGGCCTCTCGGAAGAATCTCATTCCCGATGACGAGCAACTGCCGCAAGGCATCCTCAAAGTCCCTGGCGCCGCCGTGAACATCGTGGAGCAAGCCGTCACTGGCAGAGGAATCCCGGCCGTCGGCTTCTGGGCACAGATTCCGCACTACGTGGCGGCACCGTACCATGCCGGAACGATCGCCGTCATCGAGCGTGCCGCCCGGCACCTCGGCATCGAGCTGCCGTTGGGTGACCTCGTCGACGATGCGACGGAACAGCGCCGGGAACTCGACGCGACCGTCGCCGACAAGCCGGAGGCGGTTGCCTACCTCCAACGCCTCGAAGAGTTGGTGGCGGAGCAGCAAACGATTCCGAGTGGTGAAGAGATTGCTTCGGAAGTGGAACGTTTCCTACGAGAGAACACGGAGAACCCCTTCGGAGATCAGGAGAGCTAGGCCAACCGCGAACAGGGCGATCTGCCAGAATGAAGTATGGCGGTGTTGGCAGATGTGCTGACCGGATTGCGAGCGCTCATCGCCTTGCTCTTGGTGGCGATGGTTGGACAGGGTCGGCTCGAGACTGCCGCCGCACTTCTCGCCACGGCCTGGCTGACCGATTTCTTCGACGGCAAGAGTGCCCGTGCCGCTTCGCGGCCCACACATCTCGGTCAATGGGATCTCCAAGTCGACACGTTTGTCGGTGCCGGCCTGATGATCGGTCTGGCCCTCGGAGGCTATGTGAGCTGGGGAGTCGGGTTACTCGTCGTCGTTGTGCTCGGTGGAGGCTGGATCGCACTGGGGAACAATTCACTCTCGTCCGTGCTCCAGGCGACCGCCTACGGCCTGTTCATGTGGCTGGCGTACTCGCAGTCGATCAACGGTTGGTGGCTCCCACCAGTCGTCATCCTGATCATCGCCACGCTGAACTGGCATCGGTTCATCCACGATTCGATTCCGGGCTTCTTCGAAGGAATTGCCGATCTGTCCTCTGCCGCCCGGCGCTTCGTCAAAAGCACTTCCTGAACCGGCCCGGGCACGGGAACCATCAGTTCGAAACGGGGCCCTTGGCCGCTACATCACCCGGGACGTTTGGGACCGCGAGGAGTACAGGTAGCCGATGAACATCAGGATCGCCCCCAGGAACTCACCGACATACAAAGCCACCGGTATGCCAAAGCGCTGTGCTGCACCACCGAATGCCGGCATCATGGCCCCGATCGCGATGAAGATGTTCCCAACCATCCGGTTCGCCGCAGCTCTCGTTCTCCAGAAGTAATACGCCGAGTAGATCGCTCCCCCGACAAGCATGATCACACCGTAGAGATTGAAGAACGGTGTCAGTACACGGACACCGGGGCTGACGATGGCGTGTCCGCTCAGTTCCCCTTCGAGCATCTGGCTCGGGTCGAGTTGCGCCCCGGCAACCTTGACCAGCGCGTACAACGAACCCAGCGCCAGGATCACCATCAGAATGTCGGCCAGTTTCACTCTCCCAAAGCGCCGATGCACCAGCAGGTAGACCGTACCCTGACCGAGCCATGCGGCGACGAGGATCGCACCGAAGAGGTACCACAATCGAAACACGAGCGGACTCCAGCCGACGAAGCCGAAGATCGCCTCCATCGCTCCACCCATGCCGTACATGAGGAATCCGATGCCCCACAACAACATGTAGGGCTGCCTTCGATCCAGCCACCTACGAAGCACCATTGAGGCGAAGACGAACGAGATGACCGATGCTGCGGCCGGTAGATACGCGCTCAACAGTTCCTGCATGGGGGGAGACTCCTACGACGTGATGATCACATACAGCACAATCCCGACGAGGGAGACTGCTGCGATGGTAAGGACGATGAGAATGATCGGAACGACTTGACTCTGCGGCTCTCGTGGATCCATCTCACCTCTTATGACCTCTAACACGCTACGAGCGCGAAACGCCGACGTAAAGTCGGATACGGAACCGCTAGTGCCTTGGCCGGTAACGTTCGGGGGGTCGATGCCGAGGCAGGAACGTCGATGGCAAGGCCGCACAACGAAGGCGCACCGGCAGGTGCGTCGAGGCGGAGAACGCAGCAAGCGGCGTTCCTGGCCGGTAGAACGCCGCAAAGGTTGCCGGTCGAGGCACTAGATCTGACCGAGGAGCTTGTTTCTCTTCTCGGCGAACTCCTCGTCACTGAGGACTCCGTCCCTGTGCAATCTGGCCAGCATCTCGAGATGTTCGACCGGTCCGGATCCACCCTGAAGTGCGATCATCCGATCTTCCCGCAGTCGGTAGATCTCAGACTGAATCCCTTCCGGGTCGGGAATATCGCTGAAATGACTCTGGCCTTGCTCTCCCGCCGATTCGATGATGAGGTCACCGGATCGCAACAGCCGTTCCCAGGCCGTCTGGCTGAAGGCCGCGTCGTTCATCACCTCGAGCGGTATCTCTTTGCCGCGCCGGGCAAGCATGCCGCGGCGAACGATCAGGCGTTCGTTCGTGATGATGTAGTGGGTAAAGAACCACCGCGTAAACGAGGGTGTGAACAGCACGAGCCAGATTACGACCACGGCGGCAAGACTGACCCACATCCACATGCCCTCGGCAAGTGCGGCGATGACGACGACGCCGACGAGGGCGATCACCGACACGAAGACCGGCCAGATGAGCTGTTTCCAATGGGGACGGAACGCGAGTTCCACACGTTCGCCGCTGCTGAGAAGACGTTCGGGATACTTCATATGTGCCAGCCTATCGGAACGCCGCCGGCGGTGTCCCTCCTAGGATGCCGACATGCATCCCGCCACACCAGATGATCTCTTCCAGTTCCTCGAGAACCTCGGCATCCCGACCGAAACCGCCAATCACGGGGCCGTGTTCACCGTCGAGGAGGCTCGCTCCGAACGCGGCAACCTGCCAGGAGGCCATTCGAAGAGCCTTTTCCTGCGCAACAAGAAAGGCAAGATGTGGCTCGTCGTCGCCAAGGAGGATCGTCCGATCGATCTGAAGGACCTCGCCGGGCGACTGGGGGCAGGACGGTTCTCCTTCGGAAGCCCCGACCGACTCATGCGAACCCTCGGGGTCATACCGGGTGCAGTCACGCCATTTGCGGTCCTCAACGATGCCGAGGGCGCCGTGCAGGTGGTCCTCGACCGCGGTCTCATGGCGCTGGACCCGCTCAACTTCCATCCATTGGACAACACGATGACCACGAGCATTGCCTCAGCGGACCTCCTCAAGTTCCTCGAAGCGACCGGGCATCAGCCGACGATCATCGACCTTTGATCAGAACTCACGTACGTACCGGCCACGCTCCAGCCGAAACCCCATGCGCTCGAGATACCGGTTGTGCGACGCGCTGCCACCGTCACTCACCAGCGTCGTGTATCCACGGTCTCGGAAGAGGTCCGGGTTCCGATCGAAGAGGAATCGTCCCGCTTTCAGATCCCGGTGCGCCGGCGTCACGTAGTCGAGCAGGACCCGCATGACGCCTGGACTCTCAGGTTCTCCGATGAAGATGCCTGCGGGAACCATGTCCCGCAGAATCAACACGGCGAACTGGTCGGAATTCGGCGCGAGCCGGAACGACGGCTGGAACCGTGCGATGTCGTCACGGTAGAAGTCGACCAGACCGGCGACGTACAACGACTCCGGTCGGACCTCCAGGATCGTGAAGTACTCCTCGTCGGTGAAGGCCTTCCAGAGGTAATAGACGTTGATGACGATGACGGCCGCGTTCACCAGGACGATGGGAACGGCACCGATCAGAACGGCGTAGATGCCGAACAGCACCGCGCCGATCAGGCTGATGACGCGCAGTCGCACGACGGACGTCATCGCCAAGGAGAGTACGACGAGGCATGAAGCGATATAGCCGAGAATCTCGATCATGGGCCGCAGCGTACCGTGTCGGACCCTCGGAACCTGACCGAACCTACCACGCCACCGGATGTCGTCTCGGGCCCCAGGAACCCGGCCGGTCCTCGAACACTCCGGGGACCGCCGAGCCACAGGATCCACAGCGCCCTTGATCGATGTTCCATGCGGTGATCGAGTAGCCGGATCGACCGATCAGTTTCGTGCCGCAGGTGGGGCACCACGTGCTCTGGGTCTCCTCATCGGGGATGTTCCCCGTGTAGACGTACTGCAGCCCGTTGCCCATGGCGATCTCTCTGGCGCGTTTGAGTGCCGCGAACCGGGTTTGCGGCACATCCAACATCTTGAATGCCGGATGGAACGCGGTGAAGTGATGGGGAACGTCCAGGCCGAGATTGTCGGCGATCCAGCGCGTCATCTCGTCGATCTCTGCGTCGGAGTCGTTCAGGCCCGGGATCAACAGCGTGGTGATCTCCAACCACACATCGGTCTCATGACGGACGTACAGCAGCGTGTCCAGGACCGGCTGAAGGCTGCCCGCGCAGTACCGGTGATAGAACTCATCGGTGAATGCTTTCAGGTCCACGTTGGCGGCGTCCATCACCTCGAAGAACTCCGCACGCGGTTCCGGATTGACGTATCCGGCCGTCACGGCGACGGTCTCGAGACCTGCGCCATGGGCCGCGTCTGCCGTGTCGATCGCGTACTCGTGAAAGATGACCGGGTCGTTGTAGGTGAACGCAACGCCGGCGCAGCCGAGCCGTTTCGCCTCGTCGGCGATCCTTCGCGGCGACGAGCGCTGTGCCAAGACGTCATCGCCGCGCGCTTTGGAGATGTCCCAGTTCTGACAGTATCGGCAGGCCAAGTTGCAGCCTGCCGTCCCAAACGACAGCACCGAGGTTCCCGGCAGAAAGTGATTCAGAGGCTTCTTCTCGATCGGATCCACCCAGAAACCGGTCGATCGACCATAGGACGTGAGCACGATTTCGTCATCGCGCCTCGCCCGCGTGAAACACAGGCCGCGCTGTCCCTCCCGCAGCTTGCACTCGCGAGGACACAGATCGCACTGGATGCGACCGTCGTCGATCGCATGCCAGAACTTGGTCGGAGCGATCGACCATGCGGGCCCGAGATCCATACCCGAAAGATTACGCCCTATCTGATGCTCTCAGGGAATCAGCAGGACCTTTCCCGTCGTACGCCGACCCTCGAGGGCGAGATGTGCCGCCGACGCATCGGACATGGCAAACCGTTGGCTGACGGTGACATCCAGCCATCCGTCCAAGATTCCACGAAAGACCTCGCCTGATCTGTGTTCCAGCTCGCCGGGCGTTGCGATGTAGTGGAACAAGCTTGGCCGTGTCACGTACAGAGACCCGTTGCGGTTCAGCTCCTGCAGATCGAGCGGTTCGACGGGACCCGACGACTGCCCATAGAGAACGACCATGCCTCGGATACGCGTCAGGGCGAGGCCATCGAAGAACGTGGTCTTGCCGACACCGTCGTAGATGACGTGGAGCGGCCTCTGACCGGCCGCCTCCTCGATGACATCGACGAACTCCGAGTAGTCGCAGGCGACCTCGGAACCGAGGGACTCGGCGATTTGTCGCTTCTCCGGGGTTCCGGCCGTGGCGAACACTCGTGCCCCTGCCTGCACAGCCATCTGGATGAGCAGCCTCCCCACGCCGCCTGCACCGGCGTGAACGAGACACAACTCGCCTTGCCGGAGCGGGTAGGTGTCATGAACGAGGTAGTGCGCCGTCATGCCTTGAAGCATGGCCGCCGCAGCGATCTCCAGATTGATGCCTTCGGGTACGGCCACGGCCTGATCGGCTGCAACGAGTGTCTGCTCCGCATAGGACCCCTGGGCCGAAGTCCAGGCAACACGATCGCCGACCTTCCAGCGCCGAACCCCGCCGCCGACGGCGTCGACCACGCCCGCTCCTTCGAGACCGGGAACAAACGGCAGATCCACCGGATACAGGCCGCGCCGGTGGTACGTGTCGATGTAGTTCACGCCCGCAGCTGCGACCCGAACGCGAACCTGACCGTCACCGGGTTGGAGGTCGGGAACCTCCTCCCAGCACAAGACCTCAGGACCTCCATGCATCGCAAGACGAATGGCATGCACTGGCTTCCTCCTCGTTCGCCGGCATCACCGTAGTCAGAGAGCGTGGGGCCCGGACACGGCCGGCCAATCCGATTACGTCGACGACCGGACGACGTGGGATTCCGACTCGGCGTTGGCGATCACGAGTCCTCCACCGACCGTCAACGCGTCGATGTGCAGGATCGGCGCGCCGTCGGGCAGTGTCTCCGGGTCGGGGATCTCGATCTGGGCCGCGCCGCCGATCACCCGATGGTCGACTTCGACCCGCCAACTCTCGCAGACCAAGACACGTGCTCCACCGGCGAGAACTCGCAGGTTGAGCCTTGCCCCTTCCGGATCGAGATGAGCTTGGCGAAGGTCGATGTCGACACCTCCCATGGCGGCGATCACCCGACCAGAGCGAAGGTGTGAGGAGACGCTCTCGTAGTTGCGGCCGCCCATGAGCGCCACGAGTTTGAACTCGTCGGCTTCCTTGTCGGTGTTCTCACCGATGATCTTCGTAAGCGCGACCGCCATCGCTTTTATGGCGGCACTCACTGTGATCATCCAGAGCAGGATCTTGAACAGCTTCTTCATCGGCACCTCCCCGCCCCGAGCCTACGGGGTCGACAGTCCCAACCCTACCGCCGGCCGGAGATGGCGCGCGTCGAACGGGCCGACTCTCATGTGGCGAAGAAGAACCCCTTGACACCGTCGAAGAGGTACTGAGCTCCAATCGCCACGAGGATCAGGCCCATGAACCGAACAACGAGGACACCGCCGCGGCCGCGAATGAATCGTCCTGCCGACGCCGAAAGAGCAAGTACCAGGAGCAGGATCAACGCGGTGATCGCGACGGCAAGCACCACCGTAAGGTCACCTGCGAGACTCCCCGATTTGGCCGTCAACGTGATAACAGTCGTGATCGCCCCGGGACCGGCAACCATCGGCATCGCAAACGGCACCAGGATCGAGTCCTCCTCGCTGATGGGACGATCCGAATGCTGCACGCGCGTGGGACTTCCTTGCAGCATCTCGAGGCCCATGAGGACGATGACGAGACCGCCGGCCGCTTGAAAGGCGGGCATCGAAATCCCGAATGCCTCGAGCATCCATCGTCCTCCGATCGCCGAAAGAGCCAGGATTGCGAACACCACACCGGAAGCCAGGGCCGCGTACCGCCGACGTGTCTGACGGTCGGAATCCTCGGTGATACTCATGAACACCGGCAGCGCACCCACCGGATTCGTGATCGCGAGCAATGCGGCAATTGCCTGGGCCAGTTCGCTCATCACCGAGAGTCTACCGACGGGCCCCGGAGTCTCACATCACCGGCGCTCAGACATCCCTGCCGCGTCGGCGCAACTCCGAGAGCAGAGCGTCGTCCTCATATCGAATCAGGTCGGGCGACCACTGAAGAAGTGTGATCGGTTTTCCTTCGGCCTCTTCGAGCAACCCGATGACGTCATCTCTCAGTGTCCGAGCCCATGCCCGTCCCTTTGCACCGGCATGGCGCGACAGCGTTCCGTCCGCGTTGACGGTGAACACCCCCACCTCGACTTGCGGGTGTGCCCTGGATCCGCGCTCTCCGTACACGAGGATCACAGAACCCACAGGGACGTCTTGCACTCCCCCGGTTGCGATGAACTCGCCCTCGAACGCCCAGCCGGAACTCTTGGCCTCATCCACCCTCTCGACCACCTTCGCCCAGTTCTTGCGGCGCTCGTCGCCGAAGAGCGGAACGGAGATCGCGACGACAGGCCGGTCGTTCATGGGCCCACTGTACCGAGGTAATGTCGGGGCCATGAAGAATGTGAGATGGGGCATCATGGGAGCAGGGCGCATCGCGTCCTCGCTCGTCGAGGCCATACGTCAAGTACCGGGCGGAGAAGTCGTCGCAATCGGTTCCTCGTCGAGAGAACGAGCGAAAGCATTCGCCGATCTCCACGACATTCCCGGTTGGTACGGCACATACGAGGAGGTCGCTCGCGATCCGAATGTCGACGTCGTGTACGTCGCCACGACCAACGAACTGCATCACGCGAACACACTGACGGCCCTCGAACACGGAAAGCCGGTTCTCTGCGAGAAGCCGTTCGCCCTCAACCACCGGCAGGCCGAGGAGATGGTCGCCGCCGCCCGAAAGCGAGATGTGTTTCTGATGGAGGCAATGTGGATGCGGTTTCAGCCGGCGATCAGCCGCCTCGAGGCCATCGTACGTTCACGACGCCTCGGGGAAGTCCGCTCGGTCCAGGCCAACTTCGGATTCCTCGCAGGACCTCACCCCAGCGGCCGTCTGTTCGACCGCTCACTCGGCGGCGGAACGATCATGGATCTCGGCGTCTACGTGGTGACCTTCGCCATGATGCTGCTCGGTGCCCCCGATCGCATCACCGCGACCGCCGAAATGTCCGATGCAGGAATCGATGAACAGGCCGGAATCGTCCTCCATCATCGCAATGGAGGCTTGTCCACGCTGAGCACCTCTTTCGTGGCAGATTCGAGCATGGAAGCATTCGTTTCCGGACCCGACGGACATGTCCGGGTCCATGCTCCGTTCCACCACTCCCCCATGCTCTCCATCGAACGTCGAGGAAGCGTCGTCGAGACGATCGACACGAGTCACGAAGGATCGGGTTACCGATTCGAAGTCGAAGAAGTACACCGCTGCCTTCTGGAAGGAGCAACGGAGAGCCCGCGGATGAGCCTCGACGACACACTGGCGGTGATGCACATCCTGGATCGGATCAGAGATCAGATCGGGCTGACGTTTCCGGGAGAGTAGGGCTCTTCAGTCCCGCCACCGGTTGGCGAGTTCATCCGCGTACTCGTTCCATCGGTACCCGGCGTGCCCTTTGATCCACTTCAACGTCAATTCGGGCCGCCACCCGTAGTACGCCTTCTTTACCAGATCCACATTCTCGACCGGTCCCGTCTTCCGCCTCCATCCACGCTTCTCCCACCCTGCTGCCCACTCGTTGATGGTGCGCACCACCAGATTCGAATCCGAGTAGATGGTCATGGGGGTGCCTTCGGGAACGAGATCGAGTGCCGCGATCACCGCGGTGAGTTCCATACGATTGTTCGTGGTGTGCTCCGCGTGCCCATATGCCTCGGCGATGATCTCGTCGTCGACGACGTAGACGGCGCCCCAGCCGCCAGGTCCCGGGTTCGGTGAGGCGCTTCCATCGGTGAACACACCCGTGTGGGGACCAACGTCGTTCGCAACCGGTTCCGATGTGCTCCGTGCGTCACGGCAGTCGAGGCACAGCGGCGGTGTCCAGCCTGGATATCGGTCGAGTACTTGTCGAGGAAGCGTGAACGCGTTCCCGCAGTTCTGGCATGTGAACGTCGGCATCGTCGAAAGGATAGGCCCGAACTCAGACGTCGAGCGCAGAGACGGTGACCTCGACCAGTGATGGTCCATTGGAGACGGCGAGTGCCTCCGAGAACACGGCTTCCAGGTCGGCAGGATCGTCGGCCCTGAATCCCCGCCCACCACATAGGCGCGCGTACTCGGCGAAATCGGGATTGACCAGCGACGTCTGCCACACCGGCCGCACCGCACCGATCTGCTCCCTGCTGATCTTGCCCAGCTCGTCGTTGTTCAGCAGCACGTGGGTAATCGGCATCCCGTACCTCACGGCGGTGGTGAACTCGGCGAGGTACTGGCCGAAGCCTCCGTCTCCAGAGACCGAGATCACTTTGCGGTTGGTGCCACGTGTTGCGGCCCACGCCCCCATTGCACCCGGGAAACCGAAGCCGATCGACCCCAGGTAGCCGGACATGAGAACATCCTGGCCTCCTTTCGCCTCGAAGTAGTGACCGAACGCGTAGGTGTTGTTGCCGACGTCGACAGAGATCACCGCGTCCGTAGGCACCAGCCCGGACAGGGTGGTGAATACGCGGGCCGGATGCATACGGCCGGACTCGTCAGTCATGGCGGCTCTTCGCACGGTCTCCTCGCGCCACCTGGTCCGCTTGAGTTCGACCGTGGCGCGTTGCTCGGGACGATCAACCGGTGACAGCGCCCCCTTCAGGAGCTCGAGCGTCCGCCCGATCTCACCCCAGATCGGGACGTCGACGGGATGGAACTTGCCCAGGGTCATGCGATCGAAATCGACTTGGATGGTCGGCACCCATGTCGCGATACCCGAATGGTTCGAGAACGATGCACCGAGGACCAGCAGGGCATCCGCTCGCGCCATCAGCGCAGAAGCGATGGGTGTGCCCGAGCGCCCCACCACACCGCCCCCCAATGGGTGGTCATCACCAATGAGACCCTTGGCACGAAACGTCGTGATCACGGGTACATCGATGTGTTCCGCAAGCTCGATCACCAGCCGGCGAGCCTGGCGTGCCCCGTTTCCGGCGATGATCACCGGCCGCTGAGCGCCTTCGAGGAGGTCGACCGCCCTCGACAGTTCCTCTTTCGGCGGCGCGATCCCGTCGAACGCGACCCGTCCGGTTCGCAGTCGCTCCGGCGGTTCGCTCAGGCCCGGCAGGCTTTGCACTTCATCTGGGAACACGAGATGGGCGACACCGCGCTCGACCAGCGCATGTTTGAGGGCGAGCGCCATCAACTCCGTCGCGTTGTCGGGTACGAGCACCGTCTGACTGAAGTTGGCGACGGCCGCGAACGCTTCGGTGAGCGGGACCTCCTGGAAGGCTCCCGGGCCCAGCACCTGGGTCTGCACCTGTCCGGTGAGTGCCAGAATCGGTGCACGGTCGACCTTTGCGTCCCATAGGCCCGTCAACAGGTTCGTTGCTCCCGGCCCGGCGATCGAAAAGCAGGCTGCGGGGCGGCCGGTCAGTTTGCCGTAGGCAGAAGCCGCGAAGGCAGCCGCGCCCTCATGCCGGATCCCAATGTACCGCAGGCGCTCGTCTTGTTCGGCCCTTCGCAGAGCGTCGGCAAGCCCGAGATTGGAATGACCGACCATTCCGAACACCGTGTCCACGCCCCACCCGGTCATGACATCGACCATCTGGTCCATCAGGGTCGGCTGCGCGGAAGGGACGGGAAGCTCGACGTACAGGCCGCCGTCGCGTTCCTCGAGGCGATAGCAGGTGGCGACATCGCTGAACCCTGCCGGCGGCTCGCCGGTGACAGGGTCGTACTCGTAGCCGTGCCAGGGACAGAGCAGGTACGGACCTTCGATCTCTCCGTCGCCGAGTGGACCCCCTTGATGCGGACAACGGTTGTCGAGTACTCCCCAACCGGACTCGGTGCGGCTCACGGCCAGAGCACGGCCTTCGACGATCACCGTTGTAACCCGGCCCACGGCCAGGTCACCGATGTCGAGCTTCCTCCAGGCTGTCTTGTCCATCATCCCCCCTGTCAGCCGTTGGACCTCTTGAGGTCGCGCACGGCTTCGATGTAACGGTCGAGTTCGTCGATGTAGCGCTTCGCCTCCTCCTCCAATTCGGGATGTCGCAACCGCATTGCGGTGACGGCGAACTTCGCTCCCCGATAGTACGGCTCCATGGCAGCGACCGGCATCGCATTCGGGCCGGGAGACGCCGGACCGAGTGCGATCGGCTCCGCTTCGACCGGGGCCATCCCAAGCTTGCCGACAGCGGCGATCAGTTCGTCCTCGGTAGGACGATCGGCGAAGTCGCCCGACAACCGCCTCTCGACCTCATCTCCTTGCGGAGTGACGATGACGAAGGCGGGCCGGGCGATATTGCGGGCATCCTTGTGGTCGGCAACCCCGTACGGCCTGATGGCTCGACTGCGGTCGGGATCGGACAACATCGGGAAGCGCAGCCCGAGTTTCTCGATCAGTGCAGCATGCTGTTGTGGGGTGTCGACGCTGATCACGGCAATCCGACCCCCGGCGGCGAGTAGGTCGTCGTATCGTGATGCCAGACTGACCAGCTGGCCGTTGCAGTACGGTCACCAGTCACCGCGCAGGAAGAGCAGCACGACGGCGCTGTCGAGATGCTCCGAGAGTGTCCACGGGTTGCCCCCTTGATCGATCAGGGTGAAATCGGGCGTCATCAGACTCTCTTCCGATGCAATAGATCCTTGCCTCGACACAAGAACCGTAGCGCCGTCTCGATCTGATCGTCGGCGGTGAGCAGCGTCGCGTAGCTCGCCAGAACTCCTCCAGAACGGCTCATGCGGCAGCCGTCCGGGGCTGGGAGGCTCACCGTACCCCCCGCTGGGGCAACGGGTATAGCGGGCACGGATGGAGGGTAGCCAACCGGACGGCCGGCCGCGACCATCACGGTACCCGGTTCTCGCGAGCTTGTGAAACCATTCCTATGGATCGGCCCCATACGGCACACGACGCCGTTGCGCGTCCGGCATTCTCGAGCGGATACCGGTCAGGGCACCAGGAATGCGGCCTGCCAGGCGGGACGGTGACGCTCACCGTCATCCGGATCGGGCAAGATCATCGGCGCCGACCGGTCCGGTGCACGACCGTCGTCGAGGAGCTTCCACCACTCCTCGTCGGTGAGGCGGCCCTGCTCTTCGGGGCGCCAGAACTCGTAGTACGAGTAGACGCCGCCGATTGCCACCTGGAACCGTCCGGCGTCGTCGGGGACGAGGACGAGGATCTGGTCGATCACCCCGGTGCCGATCTCCAGATACGCGAAAGACGCCCGTCCGATGTCCGCAATGAGGGCGTCGCGAGAATCCCCCGACGCGACCGCCCCGGTCTTGGGGTCGGCGTCCGACGAGGCATACCAGAGGCCTTCCATGGCGGACCCGACCCCACCGAGCCAGTCGTTGTCCTCGGTGCTGATGGCCCCGCTCGGCCAGGCCGCTCTGGAGCAGCGCCGCGACCTGCGACATCCTCTCGAATGCGACCGGATCCGGCTCGACCCAGTGTCGCGGATGTAGCTCGGTCCAGTCCCCGCCGCCCTCCGCGGCGAATTCCTGTTTCGCGTAGAGGATCGTGTCGTGCTTCAGCTCCGTGTACGACCCGAGGCCCGTCTGGAGGTCCTTCGCGGTCCAGGCGTCGTTGCGCATGAACGGCGGGAATGCGTCACCGTGCTCACGCCACACCGGCTGGAGGGCAGACAACCACGCGTCATATACGGTCGCGGCCCAGTCGTCTTCCGCACGTACAGAGACGAGTTCGCGCATGGCGGCCATCTGGTCCTCATAGTGCAGGTACCGGTCCTCGCCCGCCTGTCGTTGGATGCCGAGCGCCAGATTGGAATCGAATGTCGCGGCGACGTCGAGCGGCGACACGTACACACGTCGTTTCACCGGCGGCTCCTTTCCGACGTTCGGCCAGGCGAGCTGGTCGAGAATCTACGAATCGATGACGAACCGTGCTCCCATGATGCGGACCGACGCCGCCTCCGGATTGATTCCAACCGCACGGGTCGCGAGCAGTTTCCCCCCGACGGTCTGCAGGAGGCCGGTGTCGGCGAAATCGTCGGTCGACCACCGGTCTCCGGCGACCGCTACGGCGACTGCTGCGAGCTCGAACGGCGTGTAGTCGTCGGCCATGCCGACCATGAACGCAGTAGGTTCGTAGAGGAGCCGCCAGTCCTGCTCGATAACCGGGTCCGCCTGCATCGCCCGGACGACAAGGAGGGCGAACTGCATCGACGGTTCGTCGACGACCGGAGTGTCGCCGTCCATCCCGGCGACGAATGATGCGCCTTCCTGCCCGACAAGCGACATCGCCCGGAAATACCGCTCGAGATCCTCGTTGCGCGTGTAATGACCTCTGGGTTTGAACAGGCTGTAGTCGACACACCCGCGTGGCGACTGCGTTCGATTGCATGCGGCGAAGCCGGTGATCGGCGACGTGGTCATCTGCGCCGCTTCGGTGGCAAGGCCGACCTCCTGGTCTGCAAGCGGGCCGACCGGCCCGACGTCGAGACCGAGCAGCACCGCTGCCGCTTCGAAGAGCTGCGCGACTCGCGACGCCTGGTCCGCCTGGCCCGTGCCTGCGAGTGCTGCCGCCTGGCCTCGGGCGGCGGCGACCGAGCGGGTGACGAGATCTTCGAGCACTGGGAGGAGGGAGTTCTGCTCGGTGTCACGCAGCACCTTGCTGAAGGCAAGATGAAGAACGTGGTAGCCGGCGTCGGTGGTCACGAAAATCGCGTGGTTGTCGTAGGGCGCCTGCGCGTAGACATCCTGGAAGAGCGCCGCGTAGCCCGGTACGACGACGAAACCGTGATCGGTGAGTGCCCGTGCAGCCTCGGGCCGCCCGACGAGGTACTCGGCTTCCGGCGAGATCACGACACCATCGAGCGATGTCGGCCAGGCAGGGCCCGGATAGGTGCCTGCCTCGTCCATCGGAACCAGCGTGTACCCGGCGAACGGGCTCAGCGACCGAGGCTGCTGCTGAACGGTGAGGGTCGCGTCGGCGACGGGGGCCGTGGACGGGGTGGTGCTCGGATGCGCGGACGTGGTCGTGCTCGGATGCGCGGACGTCGATGTCGATGTCGATGTCGACACGGCCGCAGAGGTCGTCGGAGCCTCAGAGCCACTCGTACACGCCACCACGAAAAGAGCAATGACGACGATTGCCGCGAACGTTCGCACGATCTTCCCCCCTCGGGATTGTAGAACGACACGACCGGTCATGGAGTTCCCGGTCTACTGAACAGGATCGGGTCCGTTCGACCATCACCATCGATATCCGCGCACCCGAGCGCGGCATCGCGATCCAAGGTCGGAGCGATGAGAAAACTGAACCCACGCCACCGCCACGCTCCAGACGCCACGACACCGTCCGTCTCGTCCGAGCCGTATCCGACGGCAAGGCTTCCGTCGCATGCCACGACCCGTCTGACGGGTCGGAACAGGGTTCCCGCGATCCATTCGGGCTCGAGATCCGAGGCTCGAAACACACCGATGTGGGCGCTGCGTCCCAACACGTCGGCCCACGGCCTATCGGGGAACAGTGCGTTCACCGGGTTCTCCTGATAAGGCCGGCGGAACGCCACGACGATCTCATCCCTCCCGTCACCGTCCACGTCGCCTCGAGTCGCGTCGACCACATCACCCCACCGGAACCGCTCGAGATCCCCGGGCTCGTCGGGCTCGAGGGGTTCGAAACCGCGGCCGAGGCTCCACCATTCGGTGCCGAGCATCGCCGCGTCACCGTCTGGGTCGTCCCACTGGTCGAAATGCACCCGCCGGTCACGGTGCTGGACCGTCGCTACCCGGTACGCGACGACACCGTCGGCGTCGGCAAGGACCTCGAGGATCGCCCCCACCTTTGTCGCGGAATCACCCTGGTCGAAGAGGAAGTTGCCGAGACTCGTCGCCACCACGGTCGGTCGTGCACCATCGATCAGGAAGACGGGTTGGACGACATGTGGCCCACTCCCCCACACCACGTCGACGCCCCAGCCGCTGAGTTCCTCTGCAAGCGCTGCCATGTGCGGGTCGGTCCACGTGCGATACTCGACCCCGCCGTGCACGGCCACTACGAGCAGATCGACCCAGGGACGCAGTCCTGTCACTGCGGCACGAACCGTCTCGTCGTCCCACGGTGCGATGCCCGCCCGATTCTCACTCGCCGGAGTACCCGCCCTCGTCGCATCGAATGCGAGGAACCCCACACGAAGCCCTCGCACCTCCACGATGACCGGCCGCACGGCTTCGCTCAGGTTCACCCCGCCACCGACCGCCTGCATCCCGGCGTCATTGATCGCTTCGACGCTATCGATCACCGATGCCCGCCCTGCGTCACCCGCATGGTTGTTCGCGACCGACAGGACATCGAAACCCGCCGCGGCGAGCAGCCCGGCCGTCTCCGGCCTCGCCTCGAGCGCGTACGGGTTGAGTGCGATGTGAGGCCGATTCGTCAACGGCGACTCCATGTTCGCCCCGGCGATATCCACGTCCGACAGGACGAATCGCACATCTTCGAAGATGCTCTGCGGGTCGTTCCGAACGATGCGCGAGAGACCACGGCCGAGCATGACGTCACCAACCATCGCGATGCGGATGGTGGGACGCCGTGTCGTCTCCGGCGTAGTGATCGTCGTCGAGGTCGTCGAGGTCACTGTGACGGCCGTCATGGCTGGAGGCGTGGAGGTTGTGGTGGTCGAAGCCGTCGGAGCCCGGGTCTCGGGCGACGACCGGACAGGTTCGGATGCCTCCGGTGCACATGCACCGACGAGCAACACGGCGGCGGCGATGCCCAGAGGGAACACGACCCCGGTCGTGGTTCTCATCAACGATCGATCTTGCCGGGCAACAGGAACGGATACGGACGCCGGCGGACTTTGTGATGCCACCACCGGTCGATCCTACGAAGACGCTGCAGGAGCTCCCACATTCGAGCATCGCTCCCGTAGTACCGCTTGACCTCATCCGCACCGATGGGATCCGACAGCCTGCGGTTTGCCCGCTCGAGAGCCAGTGGAATGAGTGAGATGAGCCGTTCCTTGTGGAACTGCGCGACCAGATTGAGGATGGTCGTACGGACATCGAAGTAGTCTTCGATGATCCCCACCACGAGAAACCGCTTCACGATCCCCCGAAGAGCCCAGGGCAGTGACGCCAGGAAGATATCCACATCGATCCGGTCGACCCCATGGTCATCTTTCAGAAGCGGCGTCGTAACGTCGAAATAGACCAAGTCATCCCCGTCTACCGCCCAGTTCGAGATCTGCGCATCGATCCCGATCCGGGCGCCGATGGCCGCCTCGGTCCTTTCGAAGACACGGTCGAAGAGACGGACGGCCTGTTGCTCCGTAGCACCTCTGAGATAAGCGTGTCCGACGTTCTCGGGCGAGAGCAACGGTTGTACCAGGTACACGGCGACATCTCGACCGTCGAGCCTGAGCGTCTGAAACGACGTTGGCACGACTGAGACATCGGCGGCCCGCAACCCTGTCAGATAGTCCTCGAGAAGGGCGAGATACGCTTCCACTCCTTCACCGGCCCGAAAGGTCGGCAACCGTTTTGCTGCAACCATGCCATCGGATCCGGCCCAGGCCACGACACTGGTGATCTCTCCATACCCGATGACATCGAGTCCTTCGGCGTGGCCCGTGGCGAAGGCTTTCTGGAATCGTTCTTCCAATACTTCCAGGTCGTCGACCCGGACAGGTTCGAGGCTCATGTGAAGATTCCCCGCACGCGAGCGATGATGTCGTCGGCTTCCTCATCGCCGAGGATCAGTGGCGGAAGGAACTGCAGTACCGAACGATCGTTCTCGGCCCACACGACGAAGACGCCGGCGTCGAAGAACATCTTGGCGGCCATCACGGCCGCATTGGACGCGGGGAAGACCAGCCCCATCATCATCCCTCGCTGTCGGAGTTCGAAAGGCAGACCGGAGAGTCCGGCTCGGAAGCGTTCGGCAAGCTCCAGTACACGGTCGAGAAAGCCGGGTGTCTCGACGATATCCAAGACCTCGAGAGCGGCTGCACATCCCGGTTCCGCCCCGCCGAAGGTGGAGAGGTGCACAAACGGCAGCTCGTCGAAGAAAGAGAACACCGCGGGGCTCATCAAGGTGGCGCTGATCGGATAGATCCCTCCGCTCAACCCTTTTCCCGTGACGAGGATGTCCGGGACGACGTCGAGTTGCTGATAGCACCACATGGTTCCCGTCCGACCAAGCCCCGTCTGCACTTCATCGAGCACCAGGAGAGCGCCTCTGGAGTTCACGAGCTCTGCAACGGATGCGAAGTAGCCATCGGCTGCAATCGGCATGCCGAGGGTCGCCGGCACCGGCTCGAGCAGCACCGCGGCAGTGTCGGAATCGACCTCGGTGACAAGCGCATCGATATCGTCGAATGGGACCTGTACGAAGCCGGGAAGGTTCGGGCCGAACGGGGTACGGTATTCGGGATCACCGGCTGCCACGGAAAGCCCCGTATGCCCGTGGTAGCCGCCTTTCGCAGAAACGATCTTCTGTCGACCGGTCACTCCTCGAACCGCTTTCAGGGCAAGATCGATCCCTTCTCCTCCTCCCACGCCAAAGATCACACCGGACAACGCACCGCCGGTCGTTGCAGCGAGCCGCTCCGCGAGCCTGGCTCTCATCCCGGAGATGAGGTGATGATTCCCAATATCGAACGAGTCCAACGCAGTGCGAACGGCGCTGAGGACGCGCGGATTCCTGTGGCCGAGATTGAAGACACCGCCGTTGCAGTGGCAGTTGTAGAGTCGGGTTCCCTCGTAGGCGTCCGTGAAGACGGCCCCATCCCTGGATCCCATCACCAGACCGAGTTCCAGTTGACGATACAGCGCCACTTTCCCGGGAGAGATGTACGTGCCGTATGCGTCGTAGTTCGCATCGCTCGTCGGATACTGTCGAAAACCCATCGCACCTCCTTCGCCAGTCCAGACTACGTCGCAGCCTCCTAGAGTGAAGGAGAATGAGGCGGGCTATTCGAGACAGCGTCGTGGTCGTCACCGGCGCTTCTTCGGGGATCGGCAGGGCGACCGCACTCGCCCTCGGTGCCCACGGCGCCAACGTGGCCGTTGCGGCCCGCAGAGAGGCACTCCTCACAGACCTGGCGGCCGAGATCGCCGCAAGCGGAGGTCAGGCGCTCGCCGTCCCCATCGACGTCACCGATCGCGACCAGGTCCGCGGCCTGATCGAACGTACCGTGCAACGATGGGGACGAATCGACGTCGTGGTGGCGAACGCCGGAATCTGGCTCAAAGCTCCTGTCGAAGCAACCACCGCTGCGGATTGGCACGCCGTCATGGCGGTGAACTACTTCGGGGCTCTCAACACTGCCCTCGAAGCGCTCCCGTTCCTGGAGCAGGGCGGTCAGTTGGTATTCGTCAACTCCCTCGACGGAAAGAAGGGCGTCCCTCTGGAAGCGGCATATTCGGCGGCGAAGCACGCTCTCTCGGGTTTCGCCGGCGTTGCCCGCCAGGAACTCGCCGCCCGCGGCATCGCCGTGACGAGCATCTACCCCGGAAGAGTGGACACCGCTCCCTTCGAAGGACTGCGTGTCCCGAAGATTCAAAAGAAGATGCCACCCGAGAAGGTGGCGACCGCCGTGCTCTCGGCGATCCGACGGCCTCGCTCGGAGGTCTACGTCCCCGCCTTCAGCGGACGCGTCTATGCGTGGCTGGGGACAGTTGCTCCGAACATGTCGGACAGGCTCACGGCGCTCTTCAACCTGCAAGGCTGGACGTAGGACGGCTCAGAACCGGGCAACGAACCTGCAGAGTTCGGCGATGACCTCGGCACGGTCACGTTCGTTCACGAGTTCGTGCCGATCACCCTTGAACAGCCGGATCGTCACATCCGTGGACGGCATGCGGAGCACCGCGTCCAAGGAGGTCTGATACGGCACGAACGGATCATCGGTCCCGTGCATGAACAAGATCGGCATCGTGAGACGATCCAGCTCGGCGTTGAACCGGTCGAGTGCCTGCACCTCCGCGACGAGCAGCGGCCGCTTGTACAGACCGTGATACACCAACGGGTCCGCCGCATAGGAGCGTTGGGCCGCCGGATCACCGG
The DNA here is from genome assembly GCA_011682695.1 of Gammaproteobacteria bacterium. Taxonomy (NCBI): domain Bacteria; kingdom Pseudomonadati; phylum Pseudomonadota; class Gammaproteobacteria; species Gammaproteobacteria bacterium. The sequence continues at coordinate 10,686 of JAACED010000005.1, read as the reverse complement.
ACATGCCGGCGACATCCGACGGTGTCGCCATCATCGACGGATCCTCGAGGGCCTGTCTCGCCCAATCCCAATCTCCAATCACCGCGCCCATGAACACAACGCCCGCCACCTCGTCTGGATAGCGCTCTGCGAGCCGCGCACCGATCAACCCCCCCATGGAATGCCCGACAACGATGAGCGGAACGCCGGGATGTTCGCTTCGAGCCATTGCGGCAACGTGATGCAGGTCATCCACAACATGCTCGAAATCGCTGATCAGAGCACGCTCTCCGCCCGACAGACCGTGTCCGATGTGATCGGGCGCATATACGGCCGCACCTTCGCCAACGAGAGCGTCCGCTACGTGCTCGTAGCGCCCGCCGTGTTCGGCGTAGCCGTGAACGATCAGGACGATCCGGTCGACGCGGTCCGCAGGCTCCCACACCCGGCAGTACACAGGGCACTCGGCGCCATCAAACGTGACCTCTCGCATGGGAATCCTCCTCGTCCACGTCGAACACTACCTGTGGCGAGAAGGGCCGTTCGACCCTGGTCGTACTCCCACGGGCCTGCAAGACTCTGGCGCACCGAAAGGTGGTCCATGTTCGTCTCCTATTTCTCGCAAGTCCCTGTGCCCTTCGACGTAGCCGTCGAACGACTCGAGCCGGTGCTCGGCGAACTCGGCGGATGGGCTCATGAGGCGTACCGCAATGGCGAGGAACTGCGAGCGAGAATCGGCGTGGGAAAGACTGCACCGGTGATTGCGAAGACCGTCGTGTTGGAGACGGCTACGCCTGAGCGGGGACCGGACAGCCTGATCATTCCCATCTCCTGGAGAGCGACGGGTGCGCCGATGCTCTTCCCCATGATGCGGGCAGATCTGCACTTGCTGCGGGTCTCGAAGGACACGACCCAGATCAGACTCAGCGGCTCGTACACGGTCCCTCTGGGGTCCATCGGACAGATCTTCGACGATGCGCTCCTCCATCGAGTTGCAGAGGGCACGATCGAGAACTTCGTGAACTGCATTGCAGAGGCGCTGATACCGACACCACAGGGATAGGTCACCGAGCAGAATCAGAAACGTTGTGCGGTGCGAAAACGACGAGCAGCCGTTCTCGCCCGACGCAAGGGTTCCGGAGTACGAAACCGACCCGTCACGAGCCTCACGATCTCCACGGCAAGGTCCGGGCCGGTTCGCCATCCGGCATGCACACATACGGGACGTGTCCCGACACTGGTCCGAAACCAGTACCCGACGACCTCTCCTCCCAACATCAGTGGGGATCTGGACCAACGCCCCTCCTGCGGCCACGCCCCGGACGCCACGAGCGGTCGGTGCGTAACTCCGACGGTGGGAATGTCGAGCACGGCCCCGAGATGCACGGCGAGTCCACAACGGCGAGGATTGTCACGACCGGTCGCGTTGACGATGAGCACGTCGGGCTTTCGCTCGAGAGCATCCACGGCTGCTGCGAGGAGAGGCCCTTCACGCAAGGCGAGGAATCCCGGCCGGTAGGCGGCACCCGCAGAGCCCCTCACCGTTGCAGCCTGAGCACGTCGCCTGCCCTGCATCACCACGGCCGCCGCCCATCCCGGGTCACCGGCAGCGCCTGCTCCCATCCCACCTCTCGGAAAGCAGACGAACACGCCGCCGACGGACGGGGTCTCCGGCACGGGGAAGACACACGGCCGTGTCGAACCAAGCCGAGTCTGCACATCGCGAAGATCCTCGACCGTGCGCGGCCAGTCCATGCGTCAAGAGTATCGGGACCCCGGGAGTGTCAACTACTTCTTCTCGGATTCATAGTGGGGATTCGTTCCGGCCTGATGGTCGGTAACGTCGATGATCTCTCCGAGGTCCGGAATCACACGACGAAGGATCTGCTCGATTCCCTGCCGCAATGTGACCGAGACGAGTCCGCATCCTTGGCATCCGCCGAGCAGCCGCAGATACACGTCCCGGCCTTCCACACCGGCGAGCTCCGCTGCGCCGCCATGTGAAGCGATCGCCGGATTCACCTGTTGCGTGATGACTTGAGCGACCTGCTCGGCCAACGATCCCTCCAACGTCCCAGACGATCCTGAATCAAAGGTCGGGCTCGCAGGACGGTTCGGGTTCTGCATCGCCAATCCACCGGCCCTCACATCCAGAAGAGCGCCATCGAGCTTGTCGAGGTCTTCATTACGCAGAGCGAGCGCAAGCTCACCATGGCGCTCGATACGATGCGTCCGCTCCACGTGTGGGAGCGGTACGAAGCTCAGCTCATACGCGAAATCATCACCCTGCATTCCGCTCACTTCGAGCAAGAGCACCGCTTCGACTTCCCCGTCCTCCTGGTCCCGGATCTCTATGATCTTGGCGCGAGCGAGGTCGGTGATCGTCAGTGTCTGTGCCATGGCGGGTGACATCGTACCGGAAGCCCCATGCAACATCCCGTCGTACGCACAGGGTCGCCCACGGATTGAGGGCCTCTAACGGCGAGAAACGACGATCATGTGCCCGTGAGCACAGCGGTCCTCATTCTCCCCACCGGAACCTACCGGGCCGACGACTTCATCGAGGCCGGCAGATCACTGGGAGTCGATCTGGTCATCGCCTCCGAGAAGCGTCACGCCTCGATGAGCAGCGAGGGATTCATCCACATCGACTCTCGGGACCTGCACCGTTCGGCGGAGGCCATCGTCCAGGCGGGCGACCGTCGCCCGATCAACGCCGTGATCCCGGTGGACGATGCCGGAGCCATGATCGCGGCGATTGCTTCCCAGGGGCTCGGACTGGCGCACAATCACCCTGCATCGGTTGCCGCCACGCGCAACAAGGCGATCCTGCGAAACGTGCTGAACGAACACGAAGTTCCACAGCCCACCTTCGAACTCGCGGCGCCATCGAGCGACACCGTCGCACTTGCGGAAGTCGTGGGAACTCCGGTCGTACTCAAGCCCCTCTCGCTCTCTGGAAGCAGAGGCGTCATCAGAGTCGACCACCCGCTTCAGGTGCCGCCTGTCGTCGAACGAATCCGTCGTATACTCGCCGTTGCCGGTCAGAATCCGAATGAACTGGTGCTCATCGAACGCTACATCCCGGGCAGGGAGATCGTCCTGGAAGGCCTCCTCGTCGAAGGAGCCTTACGTGTCCTGGCTCTCTTCGACAAGCCGGAGCCGATGGACGGCCCGTACTTCGCAGAGACCATGCTCGTGACACCGTCGAGACTCCACCCCGAGATCCTCGAGGAGGTCGAGACGGTGGCGACGCGCGCCGTCCGGGCGCTGGGACTACGGGAAGGTCCCATCCACGCCAAGCTTCGCATCCACGGGAGTCGGGTGGCGATCATCGAAGTCGCAGCTCGCTCGATCGGAGGATTGCGCGGCCGTTCTTTGCACTTCGGACTCCTCGGAACGACCTTGGAGGATCTGCTGCTCAGGCATGCCCTGGGGATGCGCGTGAACACCCACCGTGAAGACATCGCTTCCGGAGTGCTGGCGGTCCCTGTGCCGAGCGCGGGAACGTTGCGGACGGTCAACGGTCTCGACGCAGCCAGGGCTGTGCCCGGCATCACCGAGGTTGCCGTCACGATCCCACCGGGTACGTACGTGATCCCGCTCCCCGACGGGGCACGCCATCTCGGCTTTCTCTTCGCCAGAGCCGGCACTCCTCTCGAGGTCGAGACGTCGCTGGCGGCGGCCAGAAACGAACTCGAGATCGTGATCATCGCGGATTGACTACCGATCATTGTTCGATTCCCGGCGCGACCGCGCAATAATGCTCGGATGCACTTCACCCGATCATCAGGCGTGCTCGTCCACCCCACGAGCCTTCCCGGCCCGCCCGGCATCGGTGACATCGGGCCTTCTGCACATGCGTGGCTCGACCAGCTGACGCAGATGGGCTGTGCTCTGTGGCAGGTTCTCCCGCTCGGTCCGACCGGTTACGCCGACTCCCCATATCAAAGCTTCTCGAGCTTCGCCGGGAATCCCAACCTGATCAGCCCCGAGAGTCTCATTGCCGAAGGCCTGATCGACGAAGCAGAGATCCAGAACGCCCCTGCGTTTCCCGTCGATCGTGTCGACTACGGAGCTGTCATCACGTGGAAACGCGACTTGGTGAATCACGCCTTCGACAACATCGGTGCGCTACAAGACGACTTCGAACGCTTCCGCCATGCGCATCGGGATTGGGTCGGCGATTACGGCCTCTTCATGACACTGAAGGATCTCTACGGCGGTCACTCCTGGACGTTGTGGCCTCCCTTGTTGAGAGATCGCGATCCGGCGCAGATGGAAAAGGCGTCCCTGGCCTACACGACTGAGATTCGCCGTCACGAGTTCGCCCAGTTCCTCTTCTTTCGTCAGTGGAGTGCGCTTCGTCGCCGTGCACGTTCGCTTGGCATCAGCATCATCGGAGACATCCCGATCTTCGCCGCCGGTGATTCCGCCGACGTGTGGGCGAACCGTCAACTCTTCCAGCTGACCGAAACTGGAGAGCCCGCCTTCCAGGCAGGAGTGCCACCCGACTATTTCTCCGAGACCGGCCAATTGTGGGGCAATCCTCTCTATCGCTGGGACGAGCACCAAAGGACCGGATTCGCGTGGTGGACCGAGCGTTTCCGCGCGGTGCTTCGGTTTGTCGACATCGTCCGCATCGATCATTTCCGTGGATTCGTGAACTACTGGGAGGTGCCCGGTGGAGCACGCGATGCGACCAAGGGAAGGTGGGTCGACGGACCCGGAGAGACCTTCTTCGAGACCATCCAGCGAGAACTCGGAAGGCTCCCGGTCATCGCCGAGGATCTCGGCGAACTGGATCCCCGAGTGCCCGCCCTGCGCGATCTCTTGGGATTCCCCGGGATGAAAGTCTTCCAGTTCGGATTCGACACGGACCGGACCAGCGAGTTCCTCCCCCACAACTACCCGCGCAATAGCGTCGCATACACGGGAACACATGACAACGACACGACCAGAGGCTGGTTCGACAGCCTCGATGAAGCCCGCCGTTCATTCGTGCTGGAGTATCTGGGGACCGACGACAGCCAAATCGCATGGGACAGCATGTGGGCTGTTTGGAAGTCGAGATCGGTTCTCGCCCTGGCCCCGCTTCAGGATCTGCTCGACCTCCCGACAGAAGCCAGAATGAACCGCCCCGGGACCACGTCTGGCAATTGGCAGTGGCGCGCGATTCCCGGCGCGGTCACTGCCGAGGTGCAGCAGCGCATGCAGGCGTTGAACCGCGCCACCCGACGCAAGCCGGGAAAGCGGAGGAGGAGCGGCGAGTAGACCCGGCCGGGTCGTCACCGCCGCGCACACCACTACATTGCTCGATATGACACGTTCCATCACTGCAAACGACCTCTGGACACTTCCCCGCGTCGGCGACCCGGTCGCAAACGGCGGGATTGTCGTGGTTCCCGTCACGCGATTCGATCTCGACGACAACAAGGCGACGACCAGCCTGTACTTGCTCACTCCCGGAGAGCCGAAGCTGCTCACCAATCCGAAACACGATGCGAAGTCCCCCGCCATTGCGCTCGACGGCGCCCGCATCGCCTTCGTTCGCTCAGAGAGCCCCGACGAGCCGGCGCAACTCTATGTGATGCCACTCGACGGAGGCGAGGCCGAGTGCCTGACCGACATGCCGCTCGGTGTGCTCGGACCCAAGTGGATGCCCGACGGTGACGGCCTGCTCTTCCTCTCGCCGTTGTTCACCGAGGCACCGACCATCGAAGACACCCGGAAGCTGCGGGATCGGCGCGAGGATGCGAAGGTCAAGGCCCACGTGACCGAAGACCGCCTCTACCGCTACTGGGACCGCTGGCTGACCGATGGAAGCGTTCCGCACATCTTCTTGTTCGACTTCGCCTCGCGAGAGATCCGAGACCTCATCCCCGACTCGCAACGGTGGTGGAGCTGGGATCAGGAAGCCGACTCCTACGATGTTTCGCCGGACGGAAGGGAAGTCGCCTTCTCGGCCGACACGAGTGCACCGCCGCATGACCGGCCTCGCACCGCCGTTTTCACAACCCCGGTCGCCGGCGGAGCGACCCGCTGTCTCACTCCTGACGGCACCGGGCATGAGCTTCGGCCCCGCTACAGCCCGGACGGAACCCTCATCGTCTACGGAATGCAACGCGAAATCGACTACTACGCGGACCGCGTTCGGCTGGTGAGGTATGACCGGCAGCCGGACGAACACCATGTCCTCACGGAAGCTTGGGACCGTTCCGCATCCTCATGGGAGTTCACCGCGCAAGGAGACCTCGTGTTCACCGCGGAGGACCGCGCACGGGTAAATCTGTACCAGATGCCGCCGAAGGACGTGGAACCACGACAGATTGCTCGAGGAGGGACCTTTGGCCATCCGGTGCCCGGCACGGACACACTGTTCGCCACCCTCCAGGACCTCAGCCATCCCCCGGAAGTCGTGAGTGTCGACATATCCGGAAGCCAACGACTGACCCACTTCACCGAAGAGTCGATGGCGGACCTCCGGCTGGGCAATGTCGAAGAAATCACCTTCGAAGGAGCTGACGGCGACCCGATCCAGGCGTTCGTCGTCTACCCGCCCGACTTTGATCCAGCTCGCCGCTGGCCACTCGTGCATATGATCCACGGGGGCCCCCATGGCATCTTCGGAGACACGTTTCACTTCCGATGGAACGCACATACGTTCGCGGCACCCGGCTATGTCGTTGCATTGGTCAACTTCCACGGATCGACTTCCTGGGGCCAGGACTTCGCGACATCGATTCAAGGCGCCTGGGGCGATCTGCCCACGCAGGACATCCTGTCGGCGACCGACCACCTCCTCGAACGAGGGTTTCTCGACGAGGACCGCATGGCCATCGCCGGAGGTTCCTACGGCGGCTATCTGACGACCTGGCTCACGACACAGACCGACCGATTCGCGTGTGCAGTCGCCCACGCGGCGGTCACCGACCTGCCGGGCATGTATGCGTCGGACGTGACGATGGGCAGGATCCGCTCCTACGGTGCCGACTACTGGGAAGACCCCGACACGGTGGACCGCTGGAACCCCGCACGGCACACCGCAGGCTGCCGGACTCCCACACTCGTCATCGCCGGGGAGCGCGACTTTCGCGTTCCATCGACACAGGGCCTGGAGTTCTACGGGATCCTGAAAGCCAAGGGAGTGGAGGCGCGCCTTGTCTACTACCCCGACGAGAACCACTGGATCCTCAAGCCGCAGAACTCTCTGCACTGGTATCAAGAGGTCCAGACGTGGCTTGCTCGCCATCTCGACAGGGCCTCAACCAGTAGTTGAGACATTGTCGAACTCCCCTGAGGTCTCGCTGAATCCCCAGGTCAGCGGATTCTTACGCGCAGAATGCGCGTAAGACGATTTTGTCATTCGCCTCAACCATCCGTTCACGGTGAGGCTCCTCCTCTATCCTGAAGAAATGACCGACATGGCAATCATCATCTCCGGAGGCGACCAGGTCCCTGTGGCGGTCCTGGACGGGCTTCCTGGAGACGCATACGTGATCGCCGCGGACTCCGGGGTGGATCTGGCCGCGACGCTCGGCATTCGCGTCGACATCGTGATCGGTGATCTCGATTCCGTGTCGGCGACGGCGCTCGAAAACACAAAGCGCCTGGGCACTCGAATCCAGCACCATCCGGTGGACAAGGATGCCACGGATCTCGAACTCGCGTTGGCGCATGCGCGCGAGGAAGGCGTCTCCTCGGTCATCGTGATCGGTGGGCACGGCGGCCGCATGGACCACTTCCTGGCCAATGCCTCGCTCCTGGCCGCGCAGACGGGACTCGACGTGGAGTGGCGGACCGGGACGGGCACGGCGTACCGAGTCAACGGAACGTTGCACCTGCACGGCGCACCGGGAGAGACCATCAGCCTGCTGGCATTCGGTGGACCGGTGCACCGTGTTCGAACCTCCGGTCTGCAATGGCCGCTGCACGACGAGGACCTCCAACCCGGCGGCACTCGAGGGATGTCAAACCGGTTCCTCGGCGAACAGGTGGAAATCGGCGTCGCCGACGGAAACCTGCTCGTTGTGCTCCCCGAGAGATGAGCCGGCACGACCTTTTCCATTGATCGTTCCTCTCGATCTGATAGGTTCAGGACAACGAGAGGAGGGCCACTTTGAGACGCCTGTGGAGTCTGCTTCTTGCCGGGTTCCTGATCACAGCCGTAGTGCTGTTCCCGGCCGCCGCAAACGCTGTCATCGTTGGCGGCTGCACCGGGTCCGCCGTGATCGACGGGATCACCTACGGACCCGACAACGACACCCCGAACAATCCCATCGTCGTTCCCATCGACAAGGAGGGAGTCGTCGCTACGTGGGAGGGATCGGTCAGCTTCCTGAACACGAACCACCACGGGAGCCTTGGCATGGTGGTCGGACCGTGGACCATCAAGATCGCCGAATGGGGGCATCCGAACAGTGGCGACGTGCGATCGGCGAACGGCACCTACAGCCTGGATGATTTCAAGGCACAATTCCCGGTGCCGGTGTCGCTGATTCCGCGCGGGGTCTACGAGCTTTCCGGCTTTCACCAGGCCGACGGGGGACGCTGTGACGGACACGTAATGGTCAAGATCGATGGCTCTCCGCTCTCGACCCCGCTCGGCATCGTTTCGGTGGCAGGCACGCTCGTGGCCGGGCTTGCGCTGCTTGGATCGGCATTCGGGAGGAGGATCTGATGAAAGGCAAGCCAATTCTCGGAATCATCTCCGGTCTCTTCTTCGGATTCTTCCTTGCCCTGTCGCTTCAGCAGTTCGGCATTGCGCCCCTCACGACGACGACCTTGATCGGCCTGCCGATCGCAGGCATCCTGCTCGGCATCGTGCTTGCCGCATGGGCGCCGTTCAGACGGCGAGGCTGAGCCGAGAGAACGAGAGTGTGGTGCTCACCGGATCGAAGCGTTGGTGAGCACCACCTGGCCCGTTTCTTTCACCGATGCCCTCAGGATGACACGATCCCCCTGCCGCCACAGGGAAGTCAGGATCGTCTGACCCGGGATCACCGGTTTGGAGAAGCGCGCGCGATAGGCCCGGACCCTCGAGACGTCGCCCTCGAACACGCCGTCGACGGCCGCCTTGCACACGATTCCGTAGGTACACAGTCCGTGCAGAATCGGTCGGGGGAACCCCGCCATGGCAGCAACGGCCGGATCCGCGTGCAACGGGCTCTTGTCTCCGTTCAGCCGATAGAGCAACGCCTGCTGTTCGAGCGTCGGCGACTCCACCATGAGATCGGGTTCCCGATCCGGAGCAGTATCACCGGCACGAGGACCTGATGGACCGCCGAATCCCCCTTCGCCACGAAGGTACAGCCCCGATCTGGCCGTGTAGAGGGGATCTCCATTCGCGTCCCGCCCCACGACTTCGATGACGACCAGCGCCCCTTTGCCTTTGTCCCAGATCTCGGCGATGCGCCCCGTCTGCTTGACAGTTGCCGATGTGGGCAACGCCCGATGTATGACCACCTCCTGATCACCATGGACGAGCAGAACCGTGTTGAACGTCAGACCCTCCACCGCGCCGATGCCGAACATCGAGGACATCGCAGGAATCGTGACGAACGAGGGCAACACCTTCAGGTCGGCCTCGTAGACATACCGGAGTTCGTCCGGATCGGTTGCCGGAACACCGGCCCCCACACCGATCTGGTACAGGATCACTCTGTCTTCATCCCAGGATTCGGTCGTTTCGGCAAGCGAGACGCCCAAGACCCGCTCGATGTCAATCGGCATCGTCTTCCCCTCTCAACGACCGGAGCAGCAACCCGATCTCCTCTGAGATCTGCCCGAGAATCTGGAATCCGTCCGTGTCGCGAATCTCGTCGAGGTGGGTAGCGACCTCTTCGACACTCGGGACGACACCGGCACCTGCAAACCACCCCTTCGTCGCCCCAACGAAGAACCGCGCATAGCGGCCCCCGCCCGCCGAGAAGATCTCGTGGGTGAACGCGCATTCCTCCGATGCCAGATAGACCACCATCGCAGCGACCTGTTCCGGGTCCATCAACTCGGCGAGCGGCCCGAGAAGATCCTCGGTCATCCGTGTTCTCGCCAGCGGAGCGATCACATTCGACTTGATGTTGTATTTGGCCCCCTCGATCGCCAGGACGTTCGAAAGGCCCACAAGACCCATCTTGGCGGCGCCGTAGTTCGATTGGCCAAAGTTCCCGAGGATGCCGGCGTTCGACGAGGCGAAAACGAGGCGTCCATAGCCCTGCTCTTTCATCGCCCTGAATGCACGCTGGGTGACGTAGAACGCTCCCTCGAGGTGCACGGCCAGGACCGCCTTCAGATCGGACGTCTCCAACTTCGCAAAGCTCCGATCTCTCAGAATGCCCGCGTTGTTGATGAGGATATCGACGGTTCCATACTCGTCGAGAGCCGTCTGGACGATTGCGGCTCCCCCTTCAGGAGTTGCCACAGAGTCGTAGTTCGCGACGGCCTCACCGCCGGCTGCCTCGATCTCTTTGACGACACCGTCGGCCGGCGCGGCCCCGCCCCCAACGCCATCCACGGCTCCGCCAAGGTCGTTGACGACCACGCGGGCACCACGGCGGGCGAGTTCGAGCGCGTAGGCTCTACCAAGTCCTCCCCCGGCACCGGTGACAATGGCCACCCGCCGATCGAACACGAAATCCGACATGGTCTCCTCCTCGTGGTCGTTGTCCTCAACGCTAGTGCCGTCGAGGACGAGGACGCCGCGAGCGG